>NZ_JIAK01000005.1 GCF_000620765.1 Desulfovermiculus halophilus DSM 18834 | reverse complement strand
CCAGCTCAGTCCATTTATCTTTCGAAAGCTCCAAGGTGCCCAGATTAAGCACAACTCTTTGCCTGGGGCCATCCGGAGTACGAATTGACTCAACTAACTTATGTGTATAATATAACTTATTAGAATTCTTGTACTTTCTTTTTGTTTCCCTGATGAACATGCAAGGAGTTTATCATGGCTGGCCATTCTGTCAATAAGCAGTTTTGCATTCGTAGTCACTACAAAAGACCGTATAACTAAAGTAACTACGTATTTTCAGGTGGTTACGGATTTTTGGCAAGTTAATCCAGGCAAATTTTAAGCTAATTTTGCGAAGTTAAGCGTAAAGATGGGCTACGTCGAGAAACCACCTCGAATCACCGCAGGTATACGCCTCTGTCCGGGAGATCCACCGGATGCCTGGGTGGCTTAGAATTGCAGATGCTGTGGCGTGCGGGGAAAGGGAAGGACGTCGCGGATGTTGTGCACCCCGGTAATGAACATGAGCAGGCGCTCGAACCCCAGCCCGAATCCGGAGTGCGGCACGGTTCCGTAGCGGCGCAGGTCCAGATACCAGCTGTACTCCTCGGTATTAAGGCCCATTTCCTCCATCCGGGCAACCAGCTGATCATAGCGCTCTTCCCGCTGACTGCCGCCCACGATCTCCCCCACCCGGGGCAGAAGGACGTCCATGGCCGCCACGGTCTCCCGGTCCTCGTTGATCCGCATGTAGAACGGCTTGATGGATTGGGGGTAGTCATGGACGATCACCGGCCGGCGGTAGGCCGTTTCCACCAGGTAGCGCTCGTGTTCGGTCTGCAGATCCTGGCCGTAGAGAGGTTCATACTCGAATTTCTTTTTCCTGTGCGCAGCCTGCAAGATGTCCACGGCCTGGGCATAGGGCAGGCGGATGAACGGACCGGAGGTGACCAGATCCAGGGTCTCGTACAGGGAGGTGTCCACAAACCGGGCGAAAAGATCCAGGTCCTGGGCGCATTCCCGGCGGATATGCGAGATGCAGGAGACGATCAGATCTTCGGCCAGATCCATGTTCTCCTCCAGATCGGCGAAGGCCATCTCCGGCTCCAGCATCCAGAACTCGGCCGCATGTCTGGGCGTATTCGAGTTTTCGGCCCGAAAGGTGGGGCCAAAGGTGTATACGTTGCCCAAGGCGCAGGCCAGAACCTCGGCCGTGAGCTGACCGGAGACCGTGAGGAAGGCCTTCTGTCCGAAGAAATCCCGGGCCTCCCGCTCCTCAGGTGCAGGGAGCCGGTCCAGGTCCAGGCTGGTGACCCGGAACAGCTCTCCGGCCCCTTCGCAGTCCAGGCCGGTTATGATCGGGGTATGTACGTAGGCGAAAGCGCGCTGATGGAAGAAGGAATGGATGGCCCAGGACAGCTCGGACCGGATGCGGTACAGGGCCCCGTACTTGTTGGTCCGGGCCCGGATTTGGGGAATGGAGCGCAAAAACTCGTCTGAGTGCCGTTTTTTCTGCAAGGGGTAGGATTCCGGGTCAGCCCGCCCCAGGAGCTCCATCTCCCCCACCTGCAGCTCAAAACGCTGTCCCTTGCCCGGGGACTCGGCCAGCTGCCCGCGCAGGGCCACAGCCGCACCGGTCTGCATGTCCCCCAAAAGAGCGGCTCCGGGCAGATGATGATCCACCACGGCCTGCAGGTTCTGCAGACAGGACCCGTCGTTTATCTCCAGAAAGGAAAATCCTTTGGCATCCCGCCTGGTCCGCACCCACCCCTTGACCAGGACATTCTCCTGCGGACCGTCGGCCTGCAAAGCATCCCAAACTCGTGTCCGGCGCATGCTTCTCTCCGGGTAAGGGCTGATGTCTGAAAATACGGCACACGATCCAACCCGGCCCTGGATCAGGCCAGGGCCTTTTGGATGCGCTCCAGGGCCTCCTCCACATTCTCCCGGCTGTTGAAGGCGCTGATGCGGATAAAGTTCTCTCCGCAGCGTCCGAACCCGACGCCCGGGGTGCAGACCACTCCGGCTTGATTCAGGAGCATATCGAAAATCTCCCGGGAGCTGCGTCCGCCGTAAATCCAGATATACGGCGAGTTCTCACCCCCCACGCACTCAAAACTCAGATCGGTCATGGCCTGCCTGATCATTCCGGCATTGGTCAGATAGAAGTCGGTCAGCTTCCTGACCTGGACCTGTCCTTCCGGGGAGTACACCGCTTCGGCCGCCCGCTGTATGGGATAGGAGACCCCGTTGAACTTGGTGCTCTGGCGCCGAAACCACAGATCGTGCAGGGAGACCGTGTCCCCGTCGGCCGTCCAGGCCCGGCAGTCTTTGGGGACAACGGTATACGCGCAACGGGTCCCGGTGAACCCGGCGGTCTTGGAGAAGCTCCGGAACTCAACCGCCACCTCCCGGGCCCCGGGAAGCTCAAAGATGGAATGGGGCAGGCTGTCGTCCCGGATAAAGCATTCATAGGCCGCATCGAAAAGGATCAGGGCCTTATTGTCCCGGGCATAGTCCACCCATTTCTGCAGCCCGGTCCTGGAGATGGTCGCCCCGGTGGGATTGTTCGGAAAGCAGAGGTAGATCACATCCACTGCCTCCGGGGGCAGATCCGGAATATAGCCGTTTTCCCGGGTGGACTCCAGATAGGTGATTCCCTGATATCGGCCGTCTTTTTCCGGGCCGGTCCGGCCGGCCATGACGTTGGTGTCCAGATATACCGGGTAGACCGGATCTGGCAGGGCGACCCGCGACTCGCCGGACAGCAGCTCCTGAAAGTTGGCCGTATCGCACTTGGCCCCGTCGCTGATGAAGATCTCGTCCGGCTTGATGTCCGCGCCCCGGGCCTGAAAGTCGTTGTCCGCAATGGCTTGGCGCAGGAACTCGTATCCCTGCTCCGGCCCGTAGCCGCGAAAGGTCTCGTCCTCGGCCATCTCGTCCACGGCCGTGTGCATGGCCTGGATGCATGCCCCGGGCAGCCCCCGGGTCACGTCCCCGATCCCGAGCTTGATGACCCGGGTCTGGGGATTGGCCTTCTGGTACTCGTCCACTCGCTGCTTGATCTCGGCAAACAGGTACGAGGACTGCAGCTTGCGGTAATGCTCATTGATTCTGATCATGGATGGAAGCTCAGCTCTTTTACTGTTATGAGTTATCAGTTAATAGTTATCAGGATCCGATTGAGTAACCGCTCCCAGTCGGTATCGGCATCAGTATCGGTATCGGTATCGGTATCAAAATCGTTTTTATACTTCGTTAGCGCAAGCGTGCCTGCGCCTTGGCAGGCATGTGGGTTTGTATGAAAAACTGGTATGAGGTAATAGTTGGGTTAATCCAAATCGAAATCGGGCTCGCTATCGAAATCGAAAAGATATGTCTTCGGTGCAGCAGGAACCCTCAGCCTATCGATCCCGATCCCGCTAGCGATTACGAACCCGAAGAAAGAAAATCACAACAAACGGATGCACTGGACGCTCATTCTTCGCGCCAGTGATCCTCAGCGTTACTCTGCCCTCTGTCCTCTGACCTCTTACTTCTGCCCTCTGTCCTCTGACCTCTGAACCTACGCCGCCTGGACCGCCTCCTCCTCCGGCTCATTCTCAGGGGTGGGGCCGATGCCCAGAAGCAGGGATCCGGCCACGAAAATGGAGGAATACGTTCCCACCAAAATACCTATCAGCAGGGCCAGGGCGAAATCGTGGATAACACCTCCGCCCAGGATGATCAGGCACAGGACAACCATCAGGGTAGTCCCTGAAGTGAGCAGGGTTCGGCTCAGGGTCTGATTCACGCTGCGATTTATAGTCTGAAAAAGGGGCGGGGCATTTTTGGAGCGCAGGTTTTCCCTGATCCGGTCATAAATGATGATGGTATCGTTTAAGGAATACCCAATGATGGTCAGCAGGGCGGCAACCGTGGTCAGATCGAACTCCTTGCCCAACAGGGCGAAGATGCCCACCGTGATCAGCACGTCGTGAATCAGGGCCACAACCGCGCCCAGGGCATAATTCAGCCGCAGATACCAGCACAGGCCCAGGGTGATAAGCAGGGCGGACAGGACAAGATAGGCCAGGGGAAGGGCCAGCAGACCCAAAACATAGAGTCCGGTCAGCAACCCGGCGGCCATGATCCCCGCGGTCATCCACCGCTGCTCGAATCGGCCGGAGATATAGATGGAGATGAACAGCACGGCATAGAACAAGGCCTGCAGGGCCTTGTTCTTCAGGTCCGCCCCGACCTTGGGACCCACCATCTCCAGGCGCTGTATTGTCGAATCCACCGTCATATTCTCCGAGAGGACGGTCCCGATCCGGTCCCGCATTTCTTCGGCATTCACGTCCAGAGCGGAGATGCGCAGCAAATACTCATTGGCCCGGTCCAGACCAAGCTCCTGCACCCTGATCTCCGGAAGTCCCTGGCCCCTCAATGCTTGCGAGATCTCCCGGACCTCCACGTCCCGGGCAAACTTGACCTGAATATTGATGCCTCCGGCAAAATCAATCCCATAGTTCAGCCCGCCGTTGTAGATGACGGCTCCAAGCCCCAAGGCGAGGACCAGGATCGAGGCGATCATGGCCACCACCCGCTTGCCCATGAAATCGATGTTTGTGTCCGGTTTGATGATCCGAAGGCCCAT
Source organism: Desulfovermiculus halophilus DSM 18834 (assembly GCF_000620765.1). Taxonomy (NCBI): domain Bacteria; kingdom Pseudomonadati; phylum Thermodesulfobacteriota; class Desulfovibrionia; order Desulfovibrionales; family Desulfohalobiaceae; genus Desulfovermiculus; species Desulfovermiculus halophilus. The sequence continues at coordinate 249,885 of NZ_JIAK01000005.1, read as the reverse complement.
ATGCAAAGCATCCTTAGTGTTTGTGCTGTGGTTCGCTGGTCCGGTCCGATGGTTGCCGGCCCATGAATATGCCTGTCGGCCCTTCCCGCGGGCCAGACAGGCCTATAGGTTCAGACTTGAGCCCGGCTTGCGCTGCCGCAGCCAGAGATCGAAAAAGATGCGGCAGACAAAGATAGCGGTAAACATGGAGGCCAAGACACCAATGGACAGGGTGACCGCAAAGCCCCGGATGGGTCCGGTGCCGAACTGATAGAGGATGACTGCGGCCACGATGGTGGTCACATTGGCGTCCACAATAGTCAACGTGGCCCGGGAAAACCCTTCATCCACAGCCTTTCTGGGACTGAGCCCCCTGCGAAGCTCTTCCCTGATCCGTTCGTAGATCAGGACGCTGGCATCCACGGCCATACCGATGAGCAGGATGATCCCCGCGATCCCGGGCAGGGTAAGCGTGGCCCCGAACCCGGCCAGGACCGCCACGATGAGCAGGATATTCAAAAACAGGAGGATATCCGTAATCAGGCCGCCGATCCCGTAATACACGACCATGAACAGCAGAACCAGGATCCCGCCGACCACAATGGACCGGATGCCCTGCTCGATGGATTGCTGGCCCAGGGAGGCCCCAACGCTGCGTTCGGAAAGGATATCCACCGGCGCGGGCAGGGAGCCGGCGCGCAGGACGATGGCCAGATCGTGGGCCTCCTGCATGGAGAACTGTCCGGTGATGCTGGCCCGTCCCCCGCTGATCTTTTCCTGAATAGTGGGTGCGGAATAGACCTTCTCGTCCAGCACAATGGCCAGGCGCTCGTGCACGTTTTCTCCGGTCACCCGCTCAAATATTCTGGCCCCCTGCCGGTCGAAGCTCAAGGCCACATAGGGCTGATTGAACTGATCAAAGGCCACCTGGGCATCGGTGATGTATTCCCCGCTGAGGAGGACGTTTTTCTCCAGGACGATGGGCTGCCGGGTATAGGAGCCGTCCGGCTGTGGCTTCTGCAAGTAGGCCAGCTCGCTCCCGGGGGGAACAACCCCCTTGGTCGCCTTGTCCACATCCGCCTCGTCGTCGACCAGCTGAAACTCCAAATGCGCGGTCTGCTGAATCAGATCCACAGCCCGTTGAGCGTCTTCCAGCCCGGGCAGCTGAACCTGGAGGCGATTGTTTTCCATCCTGCGGATATCCGGCTCGGTGACCCCGAACTGGTTAATCCTGTTCCGGATGACCTTCAGGACCTGATCAATGGTCATCTTCTGCAGCTTTTCCCGGTACTGGGAGGTCATGGACACTGTATACCGAATCCGCCGGTCCCCGGGTTCCTTGGAGTCCAGCCGCAGCTGATCGGCGTAGTAGTTGTCCAAAAGGTCATCCAGGGCCTTTTCCTTCGATCTGGTCAGCAGCTCGAAGTGCAGCTTGCCCTCGGACCCGACCTGGGGACTCAAGACGATGATCTTGTCCTCCCGGGCCTCAGCCCGGAGTTCCTCGCCCATGCGCTCCAGGGTGTTGTTCACAGCGGTCTGCATGTCCACCCCGAGAATGAGATTGATCCCACCCTTGAGATCCAACCCCAGATTGACCTCTTTGTCCGGAAAAACAGACGATAGCGGCCCCTTGTCCGGCAAGATGGACGGCAGGGCATACACCGCCGCCAGGCCGACAACCAGAACCGCCGCAACAATCCGCCAACGCAAGCCGCTCATACAAAGTCCTTTACGTATCCGAGCCGACAGCTGCAGTTTCGACCGCATCCCGGACGTGGACTGAGGCCGGGCCCATCCTGGACTGACCTCCACAATGGTCCGCGGCCCCTTTGCCGGGGTACAGCTCGAGCAGCCGGCCGAGTCTATTCGTCAGTCGTGGTCGTGTCTTCAGCCTTGGATTTGTCCTCAGCCTTGGCCTCGGTCTTGGCCTTCTTCTCTTTCTTTCCGGACTCCACGACCTTCTTGTCGGTGACTGTGGCGATATATCCGCGGTTGACCTTAACTTCCTGTCCGCCGCCCAGATCCAGGGTCAACACATCCTCATTGATCGCGTTGATCCGGCCATAGAGGCCTCCCCCGGTGATCACCGAGTCCCCTCGTTTCAGATTGTTGAGCATTTCCTTGTGTTCTTTGGCCTTTTTCTGCTGGGGGCGAATCAAAAGGAAATAAAAGATTACAAAAAGAATGATCAGGGGCATAAATGCCACCAAAGGATTCTGCCCCCCGGCTCCACCGGCACTCTGTCCCATGGCATAGGCCACGTCTTGCCACAACATACCGCCTCCTTGCTTCCTTAAATCTTAGCTGAACTCGGGTACTTTCACGCCATAGCTGCTGCTCAGTACCTGCTCAGCCACTGTCCTGTCAACCTTTGGGCCCTATCTGCAGGTACGCGTTCAGCCCCCTGAACGATTACACCTACAGGATCTCTTTGCGTTCCTTGTACTCCTTCTCCAGGGCGCTGACCTGGTCTTTCTGATCCGTGGTTTCAGCCTGGGCCCGGGCCTGGTCCATGAACTTGGCCGCCTGCTCCATGCGATGGGCATAGAGGTAGGAGTAAGCCAGGTGCAGGTAGCCCCGGAAGTGGTCTCCGCTTTGCCCCACGATGCGGCCCAGGGCCCGGTGTACTTGCCAGTCCTGGGGCACCGACTCCAAGACCTTCTGCAGGTCGGCGGCCGCCCGGTCCGGCTCCCCGGTCTCGGCCAAGACTCTGGCCCGATAGTAGCGGGCCAGATAATCGCCCCGGTTGGCCTGCAGAGAACGGTCCAAAAGGGTCCTGGCCCGGGCGTAGTCTCCGTTCTGAAAAGCGAACCACCCGGCCTCCCGCAGCCACAGCGGGTGATCCGGTCTGCACTCCAGGGCCCGGGCGAACGTCTTTTCAGCCCGGTTCATCCGGTGCAGCTTGGCCAGGACAATACCCTTGCCCAAAAGCTCCAGACAGTTCAGCTCTTGGTCATCCCTGCCGAGAAGGGAGGACTGCTCCGGGTTCCGGGAATACTTGGTCCGGATGAGCATCTGGACCCGTTCCAAGGCCTGGGTATCCTCCTTGGCCAGTGGAGGCTTGGGCCGGTAATAGCTGACCATGTCCTGGACCGAGCCGATCCGCTCTCCGAGCCCGGGGTGGGTCAGCATATAGTCCGGAGGTTTGTTTCTTCCGCTCATCCGCATCTGTTCCAGCATGCGCTGGAAGGTGCGCATCATGGCCTGGGGTTCGTATCCAGCCCCGGTCAAGAAACGCAGCCCGAGCCGGTCCGCTTCCCGCTCGTCGTCCCGGCTGTATTTCAGCGAGGCGGCCTGTCCGCCGGCCATGGCCCCCACGCTCAGGGCCTGGCCCAGGGCGGCCCCCCCGGCTCCGAGAAGCGCTCCGGCCAGAACGCCGACCAGGGTACCGATGCTGATGATCTGGGACTGGGCAATGCGCTGGGCGATATGCCGCTCCGAAACGTGGGCCAGCTCGTGGGCGATGACAGCCGCAATCTCGTCTTCGTTCTCCATCTGCTGGATAAGCCCTGTATTGACGAATACATACCCGGCCGGAGCGGCAAAGGCGTTGATGGACGGGTCCAGCATGACGTTGATTCGAACCGGAAAGGGCTGGGGAGGGAGGGTATCCTTGACCCGATCCAATATGCCCTGGATATAGTCCAGGACATAGGGATCCTTGACCAAGGGGAACTGGGCCTGCATCAGGATCTTGAACTTCTCGCCCAGCTCCGCCTCGTCCTTGATCCCGAACTCACCGAATGCGGCCCGGACATTGGGCGGAAATATCAGAGCAACGGTGAGCAGGATGCAGACCAGGATATGCCAGCAGCGAAACACAGGGGCTCCAGCCTATTTGTTCATGATGTCCAGGAACTCCTGGTTGCTTTTGGTGCCCCGCATCTTGTCCAGCATGAACTCCATCCCGTCGATCGAGTTCATGGAAGACAAAAGCTTGCGCAGGATCCAGACCCGGTTCAGCACATCGGGGCTGAGCAGGAGCTCCTCCTTGCGGGTGCCGGACCTGGTCAGATCGATGGCCGGGAACACCCGCTTGTCGGCCAGGAAACGGTCCAGATAAATCTCCATGTTCCCTGTGCCCTTGAACTCTTCGAAAATGACCTCGTCCATGCGCGAGCCGGTGTCGATCAGCGCGGTGGCGATGATGCTCAGGCTTCCTCCCTGCTCCACGTTCCGGGCTGCGCCGAAAAACCGTTTCGGGCGCTGCAGGGCGTTGGCGTCCAGCCCCCCGGAGAGGACCCGTCCGGAAGAGGGAGTGACCGCGTTGTAGGCCCGGCCCAGGCGGGTGACGCTATCCAGCAGGATGATCACGTCCCGCTTGCGCTCCACCAGGCGCTTGGCCTTCTCCAGAACCATTTCGGCCACCTGCACATGCCGCTGCGGGGGCTCGTCGAATGTGGAGCTGACCACCTCTCCGGTCACCGTGCGCTCCATATCGGTCACTTCCTCCGGGCGCTCGTCGATGAGCAGGACGATGAGATAGGCATCCGGATGATTGGTGTTGATTGAATTGGCCACCGTCTGCATGAGCATGGTCTTTCCGGTCCGGGGAGGGGCCACGATCAGCCCCCGCTGGCCCTTCCCGATCGGGGTGAGCAGATCGATGATCCTGGAGGAGTAGTTTTCAGCCCCATTCTCGATCACAAACCGTTCGTCCGGATAGACAGGGGTCAGATTATCGAACAGGACCAGGCGCTTGGACTCCTCCGGCCGGTCGAATCCCACCTGCTGGACCCGAAGCAGGGCGAAATAGCGCTCCCCTTCCTTGGGCGGGCGAATCTGTCCGGAAACAACATCCCCTTTGCGCAGGCCGAACCTTCTGATCTGGGAGGGGGAAACATAGATATCGTCCGGTCCGGGCATGTAGTTGTACATCGGAGAACGCAGGAAGCCGAATCCGTCCGGAAGGATCTCCAACACCCCTTCGCCGTAGATATTCCCGTTCTGTGAGGAACAGGCCTGCAAAATGGCAAAGATCAGCTCCTGCTTGCGCAGACTGCTGGGGTTTTCCACCTCGTACTCGGCGGCAAGCTGCATCAGCTCGTTCATTGATCGCTTCTTCATTTCCGACAGGTTCATTATGGAATTCGTTTCCATACTCCGCTCTCTCCATCAAAGGGGTTGGTGATTAACGTTCATGATCTCGAATACGGGTTCTTCGACGCTGACTGTGGAATATACGGCAAACGCTCATGACCAAAATTCCACTTTATGTCTTAAAATACAGGCGTGGACGGCCCCGGCCCAGGGCGGCACCTGGCTGGTGCGGCATCTGCACTGGTCAGGACAATCCATTTCCTTGCACGTTCCTTGGAAAAGATCCGGGTCCGCGGCACAGTCGGACTGGGTTTGGCTCCACCTGGGCCGGGGCGTATTACTGTCCCCGTCCAGGACTGACCGCCGGAGCTCCGGGGACAGTGCGGGATCGCAGTCCACAGTGCGCGGCGGCATCTGAGAAAGAGGTGGAAGTGTGGAATTTATAGCAACGGCTGGGAGTATATGACGTCAATATCGGCTGCGAAAAAACTCAGAGCGGACAGCCTGCGGCGAGATCGAAAGAATCGGCCCATCCCGGGTACCCGGGCTCACAGCTCGTTCTTTTTCAGCACATCCTGGAATATGCCCTCGATTTCCTGTTGAACCTCACTCTGCTGCCGGTTCATGGCACAGGCCAGCTCCATGCTGATCAGGCCCATTGCCTGCTCCATGAGCCGTCTCTCTCCAAAGGACAGGTCCTTGTCCTGGGAAATGAGGATCAGTTCCTTGAGAACATAGGCGACATCCTCCAGTTTCCCGGTCTTCAGCTTTTCCGAATACTCCCGATAGCGACGGTTCCAGTTCTGCCCGGCATAGCCCTTGAAATCCGACCAGTCCTGCATGGAGGTCAGGACCTGAACCCCGTACTCCTGATCGCAGATCGTGCGCAGCCCGACATTCGCCGCATTCTTGACCGGCACCAGCAGGGTCCCGTCATTGTTCAAGATCCGGACGACGTAGAACTCGCTGGTCGCTCCACCGACTTCCTGGCTGGTGATATCCTCCACCCGGCCCACTCCCTGGGCTGGGTAGACGACAAGTTGATGTATGTGAAACACTTTGTTCAGCCTCCTGGCATAAGCCTAATATCCCCGATCACCGTAAGCTAGCACAGGCTGAATAAAGAGTCCAGATCAACTCGGCTGTTTGCCCCTATCCCGGAGGGCACAGCTCCCGGCGGGGCAAACCGTTGTTCTGTCCCGGCTGCACACCCTGGTTCCGCGGGTCCGGTTCATGGATGGTGGGCCGACTCCACATCCGCATGCAGAAAGTTCATCCCCGCCTGCATCCCCCGGGTGCACAGAATCCGAATGCCTTCCGCCGTTCTCTCCAGAACCTTCGGCAACTGCTCCTGCTCCCAGGGGGCAAAGGAGGTCAGGACATGGCTGATCACCTCCCGCCCGGGCTCTGGACGGCCAATGCCCAGCCGGATCCGGTAGAAGTCCCTGGTTCCCAGCTCTGCGGCCACAGACCGCAGGCCGTTGTGTCCGGCCAGTCCCCCGCCGTACTTGAACCGGGCCTGGCCCAGGGCCAGATCCAGCTCGTCGTGGATCACAACCACCTTGGCCGGCTGCAGGCCATAGCCTGCGCACAAGGCCTTTACCGCCAGACCGCTTCGATTCATATAGGTCTGGGGCTTGGCCAGCAGGACTCGGCTTCCCTCGGGCAGATCCCACTGCCAACACTCTGCCCGGCTCTTCTTGCTGCCTGCAGGGGCAGTAAAGTCCTTCTCCCGACGCAGCAGATGATCAATAGCCATGAACCCGATGTTGTGTCGAGTGCGTTCATACCGGGCTCCGGGATTGCCGAGTCCGACAATGGCGAAATCTATGGCGGGCATGTGGGGTGCGACCTGACCGGCCTTAAGGATTGCACGTACTCAGGCGGGTACAACGGTGCAGACGCGCCGCAGGGCGGCCCTGGGGCGCGTCTGCACCGTATTCCTGATTTATTCTTCGTCGCCCTCGCCTCCGGAGGATTCAGCTCCAGCCTCGCCGGCCTGCTCTTCAGCGCCTTCGCCCTCAGCGCCTTCCTCCTCTTCAGGCAGCTCTTCCGCGGCGGGAGGAGCAACCCCCACCACTGCGTAGTTCTCATCCGCGTCCTTGACCACAACCCCTTCCGGGAGTTTCAGGTCCTGGACCGTAATGGAATCATTGATCTCCAGCTCACTGACGTCGATCTCGATCTGATCCGGTATATTCGTCGGCAGGCAGGTGACTGAAAGGGCATCGCGATACACGGTGACAATGCCTCCTTCGGCCTCGCCCTTGGCCTGACCGGAAACAGTGACCGGCACATCCACGTCCATCTTCTGCTTCAGGTCCACCCCGATAAAGTCCATGTGCAGGTAGAGGTCCTTGACCGGATGATTCTGCACGTCCCAGATCAGGACCGGCCGGGTGATCTGGGACTGGCCGTCCTTAATGGTCAAATCGATGACATTGCTCTTGTGAGCCCGGGAAAAAATCCGCTCAAACGGCCCGTAGGAGACCTGGATGGGGATATTCTCCCCTTTTGTGTAGTTGTAATAGACTCCGGGAATGAGCCCCTTTTGCCTCAGACGATGAATGGCGTTCTTCCCGCTCTCTTCCCGACGCTGGACCTCGAGGGTGTACTGCTGGGCCATAACTGTCTATCCTCCATGATTCATGAGATCGTCGTTTTTATGTAAACAGGGTGCTGACCGAGGACTCGGAATGGATGTTCCAAATCGCCTGGGCCAGAAGGGGAGCCACCGAGACCACTTCAAATTTTGGGCATTGGGCCGCATCTTCCTGCAAAGGTATGGTATCAGTGACCAAGACCTTACTCAAGCTTGACCGCTCGATCCGTTCTATGGCCGGCCCGGAAAGCACGGGATGAGAGCAGCAGGCCATAACCGAGCTCGCCCCGTGATCCCGGAGGGCGTCTGCGGCGGCGACCATGGTCCCGGCAGTATCGATCATGTCGTCGACCACGATGGCGGTCTTGCCCCGCACATCCCCGATGATATTCATGGCCTGGGCCTGATTGGGCTGATCCCGTCTCTTGTCCACGATGGCCAGCCCCGCGGACAGCCTTTTGGCATAGGCCCGGGCCCGTTCGGTCCCTCCGGCGTCCGGGGATATGATCACCAGTTCGTTGTTTTCATTGCGCAAGGACTCCAAAAGCACCCTGGAGGCGTAGAGATTGTCCACGGGCAGATCGAAAAACCCCTGAATTTGTCCGGCGTGGAGATCAACGGTCAAAAGCCTGTTCGCACCGGCCACGGTCATGAAGTCGGCCACCATCTTGGCGCTGATCGGAACCCGGGGCACGACCTTCCTGTCTTGGCGGGCATATCCGTAATAGGGGACAACGGCGGTTATCCGCTTCGCACTGGCCCGTTTCAGGGCGTCGAGCATCAGGCAGAGCTCGACCAGGGAACGGTTCACCGGCCTGCAGGTGGGCTGAAGGACAAAGACATCCTGTCCGCGGACGTTGTCTCCGACCTCGACCCGGATCTCGCCGTCGCTGAACTCCTTGGTCAATGACGGGGTCAGCGGGCAATCCAGGTGCCGGCCGATGGCCTGAGCCAGTTCAGGATTGGCATTTCCGGTAATCAGCTTCAAATCACCATAGCTTTTCATGGCACATCCGCTTGCTTGAGTTCAGGAAACCTCCACATTCGTGGTCCGCCTTCATCAAACATGTGCTGCTTGCAGCCAGATACCGGCTGCTCATGGTCTGTTCTGATGAATCGGTGGATATCGTGATGCCGGACGGTTTCGAACGTCGGGAAGGAAAGGGGGCAATTGGCTGGGGTGGAAGGATTCGAACCTCCGAATGACGGGACCAAAACCCGTTGCCTTACCACTTGGCTACACCCCAGCACGGGTCAACTGCTTGAGCAAAAACTTTGGTTTGATCGTTTTCGAGCCCTTGCCCGGCTCGTCGGCACTCCTGCTCCGTTGTGAACAGACCGACCAGTGCTGCACCGGAACCGCTGAGGACAGCCCCTTTGGCCCCATACTGCAATAGACGCAGCTTCAAATCCCGGAGTTCGGGGCAGGCGGTGAAAACCACCCGCTCAAAGCTGTTGTACAGCACACGTCCCGCAGCGCAGGCGGAACCCTTATCCGGTTTTTCACCTCTTGTCAACCAGGGCTCTCCCCCTTTGAGGCCTACCTCCCGGTCCCAGGCCGCGTAGGCCCAGGCCGTCTGGACCTGGACATCCGGACATACCGTGAGCAGCCATCCACTGCTCCAGGCCAAGTTGACCGGTTCTACTCGTTCTCCGATTCCGGTCACCCAGGCCGGGGAGTGCTGCAGGAAAAAGGGAACGTCGGCCCCGACCTCGGCTGCTGCCTTGATCAGTTTGTCCTCTCCCAGGCGCATCTGCCTGGGGCACTGGGCATTGAGATGCGTGAGCAAGGCGGCCGCGTCCGAGCTTCCCCCGCCCAACCCAGCTCCCTGGGGGATGTTTTTTTCCAGGCGGACCTGCACCCCGGGCCTCCACCCGGTCTCCCCGGCGAAAACGTCGAATGCCCGGTGCAGGATATTGTTCCCTCCGGACAGTCCGGGGCTGGTGCACTCCAGAACCAGGCCCGGCCCAGCCTCCGACCGGGTCACGTACAGCTCATCCCTGGGATCGGCCAAGGGCAGAAACAGGCTGCGCAGCTCATGGTACCCGTCGGGTCTGGTCCCTACAATACGCAGGTAGATGTTGACCTTGCAGCCTGCGTGCAGAATATGTGGCTCACTGCTGGACATGGGCTCCTGGAAGCATTGGGTCCGGCGGACGGGATGCGCGCGAGGGTTCTCCAGCCGCCGGGGTCGATTTTGTCTGCGATCCGGCTGACAGCAAAGATTCGGGGTACGGGACGAGCCCGGCACCCCGTCCTCAATCCTCCAGAGGAATGGTTCGAAACAGGGTCTGCCCTTCCCTGTACACAAGCAGAAGGATCACGCCCTTATCCGCTGCGTCACCCTGCAGTACATCCCGGAATCTCTGAAGAGAGTCGACCTTCTGTCCATTGGCCTCCAGGATCACATCCCCGGGAACGATATTCGCCCGCGCCGCCTTTGAGGACTCTGCCACCTCCGCAACCAGCAGCCCCTCGGCCTCAGGCAGCCGCAGACGCCTGGCATCTTCAGGGGTCACCGCCCGCAGGCGCATCCCCAGGGCTTCCGGGCCTTCCGCCCCTCTGTCTCCATCAGCTCCGGGCTCCATGCCGGCATGCCGCTCTCCAAGGGTGACCTTCACTTCCTTGACCTTGCCTGCACGCCAAATGGTCAGCTTGATCTTGTCCTCAGGGGGCAGGGCCCCGATGGTCCGGGTCAATTCATGGGCGTCCTGGATCGACGTTCCATTCACGGCCACAATAACGTCCCCGGGTCGAATCCCGGCCTTGTCCGCCGGATCGCCTTCTGTCACCGAGGCCACCAGGGCCCCTTTGGCTTCAGTCAGCCCAAGGGCCTTGGCCGTGTTCTGATCCACGTCCTGAATGCTCACCCCCAGCCAGCCCCTTTTGATGGACCCGTGGCTCTTGAGCTCGGAAATGATCTCTTCAGCCATGGAAGCGGGAATGGCGAATCCTATGCCCTGTCCGGCGGCCACAATCGCCGTGTTGATGCCCACCACCTCTCCCTCCATGTTCAGCAGCGGCCCTCCGCTGTTCCCGGGATTGATGGATGCATCCGTCTGCAGAAAGTTGTCGTAGGGACCGGCTCCGATCACCCTCCCTTTGGCGCTGATGATCCCTGCGGTCACTGTGTGATCCAGGCCGAACGGGTTGCCGATGGCCATGACCCACTGTCCGACCTGCAGCTGGTCGGAGTTGCCGAAGCCCAACGTGGGCAGATCCCTCTCGGCCTCGATCTTGAGCAGGGCCAGATCGGTCTCCGGGTCCCGGCCCACGATCTCGGCCGGAAAGGAGTCATCCCCTCCTTTGAGTATGACCTGGATCTCATCCGCCTTTTCCACCACATGATTGTTGGTCACCACATATCCGTCCCTGGAGATGATGAACCCGGACCCCAGGGCCTGCTCCCTCCGTTTTTGGGGCAGCTGGCCGAAGAATTGGTCAAAGAATTCCTCAAACGGACTTCCTCTGCGCTGGAAAGGCTCCAGAAATCTCTGCATCGGGTCCGCCGACTCCACAACCTTGACAGTGCTGATATTGACCACGGCCGGGCTGGCCTCCCTGGCCAGATCGACAAACTGAGGCAGGGCTGCCGTGGCCGCGGTGGACACCAACCCCAGCAGAAGCAGGCCGAGCACCGGTCCAAGACCAATTGTGCGCCAAGACATAGTATCCTCCATGCTGTGGCGAAACCTTTGTGTTGCGCCCATTCAAGTATCTGATTCCTGACCGGCGAAATGAGCGGAGATGACAGCTGCGTCCTCAGCAGAGGCCTTGACCCCCAAGGCCTTGGACCGTCCCCGACACACAAATTCACCGCCAATGCATTCCACTTCCCCGGCAGAAAGCACCCGGGCATAGGGAATCTGGTCCCGCATCTCCTCGTGCAGGATCCGGCCCGGGAACAGGATCGGGGTCTGGTGACCGCCGAAGTCTTCGAAGATTATGTACTTCATCAGTCGCTTCCTTCCTTGTTCCCCCACATCCAATCACGCGGGGCGCCCTGCACCGAACCATCGGGACCCAGGCTCAAGAGCCTTCCCCCGCCATCTCCTGCAGCAGAGCCAGGGTCTCCCGGGCCTCGCCCTCCTCCAGCCTGCGCAGGGCAAAGCCGGCATGGAGCAGGACATAGTCCCCGGCCCGGACCTCCTCGTCCATGAGCAGGAGGGAGGCCTCCACCTCGGTTTCCCCGCCGTGCACACTGCACACGGCGGTCTGCTCTCTGACCTCTGTCACCCGGGTAGGAACCGCCAGGCACATATCACAAGTCCTCCGTAGATTTGTCCACAGCTCGCAGTCCGGGCCCAGGCAAAACAGGCACCGTTGTCCCGCAAACGATCATCGAGTTTTTTTTACCTTCTGGACCACGGTCAGCATTCAGCCTAGCCCCGCGATTGTCCAGGGTCAACAAGTCCGGTCCCGGCAGTCCGCCTGGAGCAGCCCAAAACGGCTCAACTCGCGGACCAGGCTGTGGACGTCCGGAACCGAGAAATCCGGACCGTACCGGGCCAATTCTAAGCCCGATATCCGGCCGGTATGCACGGCCGCACTGCGTATCCCCGCCCTGTGGGCAGCCTGAATGTCCAGCCAATGGTCACCGACCATACAGCACTCCTCCGGCCGCACCCCGAGGGTCCGGATCGCCTGGAGCAGATGATCGGGATCGGGCTTGACCCGCTGCACATCCTCCCGGGCCAGGAGACAGTCCACCTCCTGCATGATCTGCGGATACACCGTTTTCACCGCCGGAGTGCAGTTCCGAGTAACTACTGCGGTCCGCACCCCCTTGTCCTGCAGTCCGGCCAGGACCCCTTGGGTGAACGGAAAGAGCCTGCCCCGGGCCGCCGCCTTCATTTCCAGACCGACCAGGCGCATCCTGCACCGGCTGCGGAACTCCAGGACGTCCTCCCTGGGGAGATCCCGGCTCATCCGGGCCGCCAGCTGATCGATCCATTCCAGCACCGGAGCAGTCGAAGCCTCCGGGGCCTGATCCATGAATACCGCAGCCAGTTCAGCAACCTGTCTGCGCATGGCCTCGAAATCTATATGCAGCTCAGCGAGCGTCCCGTCAAAATCAAACAACAGGCCTGCAATTCTGGTCATAGCCCTTCCAATCCATGAATCGCCTCCACATCCTCAAGTAAGGGCCCACGCCCACCAAACTGTGAACAGTTTGTACCTGCTTCCAGAACTTTTGCAACCCCGGCCCCGGCGGGGGCGGCCTTCAGCCCCGGGCCGAAGGCCTGGATTTTCGTCTGCGCAGCAATGTTGGAAAAGCGAAGTTGCGTTAAGTGATGACCTGCTTTTCCGGGAGATATTTTTTCTTGACCAGGGGTTGACTGGCAGACGGCCTCGTGCTAGTTCAGCATTTCACAAGCAGAGTATGCACGCCTCGGTACACACCCCTTTTCGGTGGAGGATCGGCTATGCTCCTGGAATACATCCCACTTGCCTACCTCATTCTCATTGCTGTGAGTTTCGGTCTGGTTACGGTTCTCCTGTCTTCCCTCCTCGGCCCGAGACGCCAAACTGCAGTCAAAGACGCCTCCTACGAATGCGGGCTGCCCAGTGAAGGCATCCAGTACACGCAGACCCCCATCAAATTTTATGTCGTCGCCTTGCTCTTTCTCATTTTCGACCTGGAGTGCGTCTTCCTCTATCCTTGGGCCGTCCACCTGGGCAGCCTGGGATTGGCCGGCTTTTTCGGGGTCCTGGTCTTCATCGGCATCCTGCTGGTGTGCTTTGTGTACGAATGGAAAAGCGGAGCATTGGAATGGGACTAGAATCACATCTGCACGGTGACAATCTTATCGTGAGCAGCGTGAACACCGTTGTCAACTGGGCACGCAAGAACTCGGTCTGGCCCTGCACCTTCGGGCTTGCCTGCTGCGCCCTGGAGATGATGGCCACCATGATGCCTCATTACGACATGGCCCGATTCGGGGCCGAGGTCTTCCGCCCCTCTCCCCGGCAATCCGACCTGCTCATTGTAGCCGGCACCGTAACTATGAAGATGGCTCCCCAGGTCAAGCGGGTCTATGACCAGATGGCCGAACCCAAATGGGTAATCGCCATGGGCGCCTGTGCCTGCGCCGGAGGGCAGTTCAGGAGCTACGCTGTGCTGCAGGGGGTGGACAAGATCATCCCTGTGGATATTTACGTCCCGGGATGCCCCCCGCGGATGGAAACCCTGCTGGCCTCCCTGATGACCCTGCAGGAAAAGATCAAGACCGAGCGGGTGGATATGCGCCAGGACAGCAGTGAACTGTCGGCGTAGCCCCCTGTTTCCGGACATGAACCATCCGGGATAACATTGAGTCCAGGAGGAATATGCATGGATAATTCCCAGGTGCTGGCCGCTGTGACCCAAGGCTTCCCTCAGGCAGTGGCCTCCTCGGACCAACCCTACGGACAGCTGCATCTCACTCTCAATCTCAAGGGGGACGACCTCCTCGCTTTCATGCGCTTTTTGCGGGACGATCCAGCCCTGCGCTACACCATGCTAACCGATATCACAGCCACGGATTGGACCCCGCGCACCCCGCGTTTCGACCTGGTCTACATCCTGTACTCCATAGCCAATACCCACCGGCTTGTCCTGCACCTTGCGGTGGCTGAGGACGAACCGGTCCCCTCGGTAGCCGGAGTCTGGCGCTCGGCGAATTGGGGGGAACGGGAAGTATACGACCTGATGGGCATCCATTTCCTAAATCACCCGGACCTGCGCCGCATCCTGACCTGGGATTCCTTTGAAGGCCATCCGCTGCGCAAAGACTTCCCCCTGCACGGCAACTACGATGTGGACGACTTCGACTTCCACACCCTGGAGGTCAACTCAGCCTTTGCCTCAGATATCGACCAGCCTTGCCGGATTCCAAACGCGCTGGAGTGATCATGAGCACACAAACAAAGACCATGCTCCTGAACATGGGGCCCCATCACCCGGCTACCCACGGGGTATTGCGGCTGGAACTCGAGCTCGAGGGCGAGACCATCGTCCGTGCCCACCCCCATGTGGGCTATCTGCACCGCGGGTTCGAAAAGATGGCCGAGCACAAGACCGCGCAGCAGATCATCCCCTTGACCGACCGCCTGGACTATGCCGCGGCCTCGGCCAACAACCTGGGATTCTGCACCGCCGTGGAAAAGCTTCTTGGCCTGGAGGTCCCCAAACGGGCGCAGTATCTGCGGGTCATAATGGCCGAGCTGGCCCGGATCATGAGCCATCAGCTCTGGCTGGGCACCCATGCTCTGGACATCGGGGCCATGACCCCCATCTTCTACGCCTTCGCCGACCGTGAACTGGCCATGGACATCACCGAGGAAGCCTCCGGATACCGGTTGACCCCGAGCTATATGCGCATCGGAGGTGTTTCCCAGGACATCACCCCTGAGTTTGTCCGCAAGGTCCGGGAGTTCGTCCGCAAGATGCCCAAGGCCATCGACGGGTACCACCAACTGCTGACCCAGAACGCCATCTGGATGAAGCGGACCAAAGGGATCGGAGTCATTCCGGCCGACACCGCCGTGGACTACGGCTTCACCGGCCCCAGTCTCCGCGGTTCCGGCATTGCTTATGATGTGCGCAAAGCCGCGCCCTACTCCAGCTACGAGGACTTTGACTTCCAGATCCCCATCGGAGAGGACGGGGACACCTACGACCGGTATCTGGTGCGCATGGAAGAGTTCACCCAGTCGGTCCGGATCATCGAGCAGGCCATCGAAAACCTGCCCCCGGGGCCGATTATGGCCGACAATCCCTGGACCACAAGCCCTGATCTGGAAGCTGTACGCCACAACGCGGACGATCTGATCCGCAGGTTCAAGATCGCCAGCCAAGGCTTTGCCTTTCCCCCAGGCGAGACCTATCACGCCGTGGAAGGGGCCAAAGGCGAGCTGGGCTTCTACCTGGTGGGCAACGGGGAAAACCACCCCTACCGAATGAAGATCAGATCCCCGGGGTATTACCTGGTCAGCGCGCTGCCCTACCTGGTCAAGGGACACATGATCGCAGACGTCATCACCCTGATCGGCAGCATCGACATCGTGCTGGGGGAAGTGGACCGCTAGGCAGTGGAGCATATGGAGCATACGGTTATGCAGCGCAATCTGATTTTTTCCAACTGGGGCCAATGGACACGCGGCTCAGAGAAGACGGATCATTCCGATCTCCCCCAATCCCTGAACCGGCACGGCCCGCTCAAGGCCTTTATGGGCTGGGATGGATTCATGGTCTGGGAGGAGGATGTCCATGTCGTGGACATGTGCCGGGCCTATATGCAGCGGGTCCAGCAGGAATCCTGCGGCCAGTGCTTCCCCTGCCGCCTGGGAACCGCCCTGATGGCCGACATCCTGGAGCGGATATGCAGCGGAAACGGCCATCCTGAGGACCTGGACCAGCTGGCTGAACTCGCCCGGCTGGTCACCAGCACCGCCAAGTGCGGGATCGGGGAAACAGGGCCACGGCCGATTCTGGATGCCCTGACCCACTACCGGCAGGAGTTCGAGCAGGCAGTTGCCCAAAACAATCCCATCCCCCGGGGTACATATCACTCCCTGGTCACTGCGCCCTGCACCAACGCCTGTCCGTCTCATCTGGACATTCCGGCGTATGTGGAAAAGATCCGCCTGGGGCAGTACAAAGAGGCCCTGGAGGTGGTCCGCAACGACTGCCCCATGCCGGCCACCATCGGACGGGTCTGCGTCCGGCCCTGCGAGATGAACTGCCGGCGGACCAAGCTGGACGAGCCTATCGCCATCAAGGCCTTGAAGCGCTTTTTGGTCGACTACGAGCAAAAGCGGTATCCGGAGGCAGCTCCGGTCCAGGACTCCGAGCAGGATGCAAACAAGGGGCCGGTGGCCATTGTCGGCGCCGGGCCGGCCGGTCTGTCCTGCGCCTACTATCTGGCCCAACGCGGATATCAATGCTCTATCTACGAATCTCTCCCCGAGCCGGGGGGCATGGCCGCGGTCGGCATTCCGGACTACCGCCTGCCCAGAGACGTCCTGCGCAAGGAGGTGGAGTATATCCAGAAGCTGGGGGTGAGTATCACCTACAACACGAACATCGGCCAGGATATTACCATTGCCGACCTTCGGGACAAGGGCTATCAGGCCGTATTCGTCGGGGCCGGGGCACCGGAATCCTCCAAGATGCGCTGTGAAGGGGAAGACGCTGGATATCAATGTTTTATGACCGGCGTGGAGTTCCTGCGCCGTATCGCCCAGGGCGAAAAGCCCCTGGAAGGCAAGCGGGCCGTGGTCATCGGCGGCGGAAATGTGGCCATGGACTGCGTGCGGTCCGCCCGGCGCCTGGGTTTCGAGGACGTCAACCTGGTTTACCGCCGGACCCTGAAGGAAATGCCCGCTGATCCGGTGGAGATCAAAGAGGCCAAGGAAGAAGGGATCGCCTTTCATTACCAGGTCCAGCCGGTCAAGATCCTGGCCGAGAACAACAAGGTCACCGGACTGGAATGCATCCGCATGGAGCTCGGAGAGCCGGATGAATCAGGACGCCGCCGGCCTGAGCCGGTGGAGGGATCCAACTTCGTTTTGGACTGCGACGTCATTATCCCGGCCATCGGGCAGACCTGCGTGGTGGACTGTGTCCTGCCGGACGAGCAGGGGGTGGAGCTGTCCAGGTGGAAGACCCTGGTCGTGGATCCGGTAACATTTCAGAGCTCCGAGCAGGACATCTTCGGAGGCGGGGACTGCATCACCGGTCCTGCCACCCTGATCGCCGCCCTGGCCGCCGGGAAAAAGGGGGCCAAGTATATCGATCAATACCTGCAGTCCGGGCAATGCCTGCCCGACGTCCACGACGAGCTGGAGAACTACATCTCCGAACTGGGCGTCTTCTACCCATTTGAAAAGATGCCCTATAAAGGAATGGACAAGCGTGCCCGCCAGCCCGCGCTGGATCCGGAAAAACGCATCGAGCACTTCGGGGAGGTCGAGGGCGGCTTCGACCAGGGTCAGGCCCTGCGCGAGGCCTCCCGATGCCTGCGGTGCTACAGGATCGGCATGGCCGCCGTCGCCCCGGATGCAGGCACCTAGTTCCCCCTTCCGGCCCGCAGATGAGCGGGCGCCTGGGCACCCGGAAGCTTTCGTTATCAGAGCACAGTGCACAATCGAGGCAAGCTATGGATCAGACACTCACCCTGAATGGTCAGGACGTCTCGTTTACACCGGGACAGACGATTCTTGAGGTCGCCGGCGAACACGGGGTGGCCATTCCCACCCTGTGTCACATGCAGCGTGCCGAACCCATCGGCTCCTGCCGGATCTGCGTTGTGGAAGTGGACGGCTGCAGCGAGCTCCTCCCGGCCTGCTCCACGCCGGCCAATGCCGGGATGCGCATCCAGACCCACTCCCAAGCGGTGATGGAGGCCAGACGGGAGATCCTCTCCATGCTGATGCATACCGGATATCATGACTGCCCGATCTGCGATCAGGGCGGGGAGTGCCGCCTCCAGGATCTGGTCTATGAGTACGGAGTGCAGCACGTGCCCATGCCCAAGCGGCCGGATCAGGGTGTTCCGGAGTACGCGACCCCGAACATCCGGTACTGGCCGGAACGCTGCATCCTCTGTCTTCGCTGCGTGACCGCCTGCAACGAGGTCCTGGGCATCGGGGCCATATCCATCCAGGGCCAGGGAAATCAGGCCCGGGTGGTCCCCCATCCGGAGCGCTGCGTATCCTGCGGGGAATGCCTCGCGGTCTGCCCCACCGGGGCGCTGACCGAAAACCTGAGCCGGTACAAGGGACGGTACTGGCTGGAGGACAGGACCCAGACCACATGCACCTACTGCGGCTGCGGCTGCCAGCTGGAGCTCAAGGTTCAGAACAACCGGGTCATCGGCATCGAAACTGAGCAGAACATCGGGGTCAACCGGGGCAGTCTGTGCGTCAAGGGCCGATTCGGATACGAGTTCATCGGCAGCCCGGAGCGGCTGACCACGCCCTTGATCCGCAAAAACGGCAAGCTGCGGGAAGCCTCCTGGGACCAGGCCCTGTCTTTGGTGGCCGAGCGGCTGGGCAAGATCAGATCCGAGTTCGGTGCAGACAGCATCGGCGGCCTGGCCTCGGCCAGATGCACCAATGAGGAAAACTACCTGTTCCAGAAATTTATGCGCGCAGTGGTGGGAACGAACAATGTCGACCACTGCGCCAGGCTCTGACACTCCTCAACGGTGGCCGGGCTGGCCGCCGCATTCGGGAGTGGGGCCATGACCAATCCCATAACCGACCTCCTGCACAGCAAGGTGATCCTGGCCACTGGGACCAACACCACAGAGAACCATCCCATCTTCTCCCAGTACGTCATCGAGGCCGTGCGCAAGCACGGGGCCAAGCTCCTGGTCATCGATCCGCGCCAGATCCCGCTCACCGAGCACGCCCACCTCTGGCTCCAGCCCAGGCCCGGCACGGATATCGCCTGGATCAACGGACTGATGCACATCATCATCCGGGACAAGCTGCACGATGTGGGCTATATAAAACAGCGGACCACCGGCTTCAAGGAAATGCGCGAGGTCGTGGACAAGTACACCCCGGAGTACGTGTCCTCCATCACCGGGCTCACGGTGCAGGAACTGGAGGAGGCGGCCAGGCTCTATGGGAGCAACCATCCGGGCGCGATCCTGTATGCCATGGGCATAACCCAGCACATCTGCGGCACGGACAACGTGAAGTCCCTGGCCAACCTGGCCATGCTCCGCGGGAACCTGGGGGTCCAGGGCGGGGGGGTCAATCCCCTGCGCGGACAGAACAATGTGCAAGGGGCCTGCGACTTGGGCGGACTGCCCAACGTCCTGACCGCATATCAGCAGGTAACCGATGCAGAGGTCCGCGGCAAGTTCGAGCGGGCCTGGAAGGTGGGCCCCCTTCCGGACACACCCGGCCTGACGGCAACCGAGATGTTTCCCGCCGCCCACAACGGGTCCCTGAAAGGCATGTACATCATGGGCGAAAACCCCATGCTCTCAGATCCGGACCAGGCCCATGTGGCCCAGTCCCTGGACAAGCTCGACTTTCTGGTGGTCCAGGACATCTTTTTGACCGAAACCGGCCAGAAGGCGGATGTTGTCCTTCCAGCGGCCTGTTTCGCGGAAAAGGAAGGGACCTTCACCAACTCGGAGCGCAAGGTGCAGCGGGTGCGCAAGGCTGTCAGTCCGCCCGGGGACGCCCGGGAGGACAGCTGGATCATTGCCCGCCTCGCGGCCAGGATGAACTTCCCCATGCAGTACGCCTATCCACAGGTCCTGGCTGAGATCAACGATCTGACCCCCAGCTATGCCGGAATAACGGCCAAGCGTCTGGAACAGGGACCACTGACCTGGCCCTGCCCCGATGCCGATCATCCCGGGACCCCCACCCTGCACGTCGGCAGCTTCTCCCGGGGCAGAGGAGCCTTCACTCCCATCGAGCATCTTCCTCCGGCTGAACAGCCGGATACCCAGTACCCATTTGTCCTCAGCACCGGAAGAGTCCTCCAGCATTACCATACCGGGACCATGACCCGGCAGGGACAGGGCCTGTCCCGCCTCTATCCGGAGGTCATGGCTGAGATCCACCCCCTGGACGCAGAGAAGCTGGGGCTTGCAGATGGGGACATGGTGACCATTGCCTCCAGGCGGGGACAAATCAATATCAAATCCTGGATTTGCGACCGCCCCGGCCCGGGTGTTGTCTTTGTCCCCTTTCATTTCCGGGAGTCTCCGATCAACGCCCTGACCAACTCCGCGCTGGACCCGGTGGCCAAGATCCCGGAGCTCAAGGTCTGCGCTGTCTCCATCCAGAAAGTTGCCTAAGGAGGATGGTCCATGCTGGAACTTATGATCATCACCATGATCAAGACCGTGGTCGTCATCAGCGTGTGCATGCTGGTGGTTACCTATCTGACCCTGGCTGAACGCAAGATCCTGGGCTTTATACAGTTCAGGCACGGGCCGAACCGGGTCGGCTACTGGGGGCTGCTGCAGCCCTTTGCCGACGGGATCAAGCTCTTTTTAAAGGAAGAGCTCACCCCCACAAACGCCGAACGACCCATTTACCACATCGCACCCATCATCAGCATAGCCTCGCCGATGATTATGCTGGCCCTGATTCCCTTCGGAGACACGGTCACCATCTTGGGCCGGGAAATCACCCTCTATCTGGCCAATCCGGACGTCGGGATCCTGATCATTCTGGCCCTGGGCACCCTGGGCGCCTACGGAGGGATGCTCGGGGGCTGGTCGTCCGGGAACAAGTACGGTTATACCGGCGGTCTGCGGGCCGCAGCCATCATCATCAGCTACGAGCTGTCCATGGCCTTCGCCGTTATCTGCGTGGTCATGCTCTCCGGATCTCTGAGTCTGGTCGGCATCGTCCAGGCTCAAGCCGGGATGTGGAACATCGTGTACGCCCCGGTGGCCTTTGTCATCTTCATCATCAGCGGCCTGGCCGAGCTGAACAGGACCCCGTTTGACATGCCGGAGGCGGAAGCGGAGCTCTGCTGCGGGTACAACGTGGAATACAGCAGCATGAAGTTCGCCCTCTTCTTCTTTGGAGAATACACCCATCTCTTCATCTTCGGCTGCCTGGTGACCACCCTGTTTCTGGGCGGCTGGCACGGCCCGGTCCTGCCCGGAGTGGTCTGGTTCTTCATCAAGACCCTGCTGGTGGTCTTCTTCTGCATCTGGCAACGGGCGACCTTTCCCAGGCTGCGCTACGATCAGGTCATGAAGCTGGAATGGAAGTTCCTCATGCCCTTGGCCATCGTCAACATCTTGGCCACCGCTCTGGTCTTGGCCGTGTAGAAAACACAACCTTGGGCAATAGAAACATATCTCCAGAGAGTCTAACCAGGTGCTCAACCGGAGCTGACCATGCACGACACAGACATCATTCGGGTCAGGGAAAAATGGAGCGGGAAGTTCAAATACGTCACTCCGCTGCTCAAAGGCCTGCAGTATACCTTCGGGAACCTGCTGTCCAAGCACAAGACGATTGAGTATCCCGAGCAGAAGCGCCCGGTGAGCCCGCGGTGGCGGGGACTGCACCGCCTGAATCGGGACGAGAATGGGCAGCTCCTCTGTGTTGCTTGCGGGCTGTGCGCCGCGGTCTGCCCGGCCCGGGCCATAGATCTCACCCCGTATGAACCGGAAAACGGAGAACGCTACCCCGAGGAGTTCGTCGTTGACGAGCTGCGGTGCATATTCTGCGGGTTCTGCCAGGAAGTCTGCCCCAGAGGGGCCATAACCTTGAGCACGGTATACGACTATGTTGATCACACCCGGGAAGACTTCCTGTTCTCCCTGGACAAACTGGACGACCCGGAACGCTTCAGGTTCCGATATCAAAGGAGCCTGGCCCAGAAGATCCTCGGCTGAGGGATCTGCGCCGGCATGTCCATGAAGCCTGTGTTGCCTATGCGAAGGAGATGAGATCCATGGCTGAACTCGGCATCCTCACATTTTTCGTCGTCCTGTCCGTTCTGTCCTCTCTTCTGGTGGTCTGCACCAGGAACATCGTGCACTGTGCCCTGTGGATGATCGTATCCTGCGTGGCCCTGGCCGGCATGTTCCTCCTCCTCCACCTGCAGTTCCTGGCTGTCCTGCAGATCATTGTCTATGCCGGAGCGATCATGATGTTCATCCTCTACGCCATCATGATGCTCAACCTGCGCTTCAGCTCCGGGGCCTATCTGCTCTGGAACCTGAAGACCCTGGGGCTGGTCATCCTGGTCGTCTTCATGGTCGGCCTCTTGGGCCTGGCCGAGCTCCTGCCGGCCCACTCCCCTCTCAGCGGCCCCTTTACCGTGCAGGCCATGGAAGAGATTGGAGAAGCCGGCATCCTGGCCACCCATATTTTCTCCGAGTACATCATTGCCTTTGAACTGGTGGCCGTGCTGCTCACCGCCGGCGTTGTCGGGGCCCTGGCCCTGGCCAAGAAAGACCGTTAAGGAGACAGCTGTATGGAATATCAAAGCGTGTTCCTCGGCCTGGGACTGGCCCTTTTTCTGATCGGAACAGCCGGCGCTCTGGTGCGCAGAACGGCCATAGTCGTGTTTCTGAGCATCGAGATCATGCTGGGCGGGGTAAACCTGGTCTTCCTGACCTTTGCCCGCAGCACCCAGAATGTCGAGGGGGCCTTCATGGTCTTGTGCGTCATGGCCGTGGCCGCTGTGGAAGCCGCAGTCGGCCTGGCCATCTTCTTCCGCATGTACCAAAAGACCGGTTCCATCGATGTGGAGCGGTTCAACCTGCTCAAATGGTAAGTCGAGGAGAGTGGCATGTTTGACTATATCTGGCTCATTCCGGTCTTTCCCCTGCTCGGGGTGCTCATCAACGGCCTTTTGGGCCGGCGCCTGGAAGAGGCGAACAAGTCCCTGATCCATTGGATAGCCTGTGCAGCAGTCGGGCTATCCTTTGTGCTCACTGTGGTCACCTTCTTTCAGCTTCTGGGCCTGCCCACCTCGGAACGGCTGGTGGAGTACATCTGGTTCGAATGGATCCGGGCCGGGGAGTTCAGCGTCTCCATCGCCTATCAGGTCGATCCCCTGTCCATGGTCATGTGCCTGTTCGTCACCGGTGTGGGCTTCCTGATCCACATCTACTCCATCGGCTACATGCTGCACAGCGAAGGCCGGTACTACCGGTACTTCACCTACCTGAACCTGTTCATGTTTTCCATGATCAATCTGGTGCTGGCCAACAACTTCCTGCTCATGTTCCTGGGCTGGGAAGGGGTGGGCATGTGCTCCTACCTGCTCATCGGCTTCTGGTTCGGCGATCTGAACAACGCCAAGGCCGGAAAGAAGGCCTTTATCACCAACCGGGTCGGCGACTTCGCCTTCCTGGTCGGCCTGTTCCTGCTGCTCATCGCCCTGGGCGAACACGGGGTCTGGTCCCTGCGGTTCACCGAGGTCTTCGAGCACGCCCACCTTCTGCCCCAGGCCGTGGTAACCGCTGTGTGCCTCCTCTTCTTCATCGGGTGCACGGCCAAATCCGCCCAGATCCCCCTCTACATCTGGCTGCCGGACGCCATGGCCGGCCCGACGCCGGTCAGCGCCCTGATCCACGCTGCAACCATGGTTACATCCGGGATTTATTTCGTGGCCAGAAGCAATGTGCTCTACTCCATGTCCCCGGTAAGCCTGCAGGTGGTGGCCGTGATCGGTGCCCTGACCGCGTTTGTCGCCGCCACCATAGCCCTGACCCAGAACGACATCAAAAGGGTCTTGGCCTACTCCACCGTCAGCCAGCTGGGATACATGTTCCTGGGCCTGGGGGTCGGCGCGTTCAGCGCCGGCATATTCCATGTGGTTACCCACTCCTTCTTCAAGGCCCTGCTCTTTCTCTGCGCCGGCAGCGTGATGCATGCCCTGGCCAATGAGCAGGACATGCGCAACATGGGCGGGATGCGTAAAAAGATCCCGGTCACCTACATAACCATGCTCCTGGGCACCCTGGCCATTGCCGGCTTTCCGGGTCTGTCCGGATTCTTCAGCAAGGACGAGATCCTGTGGTACACCTTTGCCAACGGGCATCCGGTGCTGTGGTTCATTGGGGTGGTAACCGCCGGAATGACGGCCTTCTACATGTTCCGGCTGATCTTCATGACCTTTTTCAACGAATGCCGCGCGTCTCAGGAGGTCCAGAAGCATATCCATGAATCGCCGAAATCCATGACCGTCCCCATGTCCGTTCTGGCCATCCTGTCGGTCATCGGCGGAGCCATCGGCGTTCCCGCCGTCCTGGGCGGGAGCAACCGAATAGAGCATTTCCTGGAACCGGTCATGCACCATGCCGGAGGCCACGGCCACCATTCGGTGAGCACGGAGTACCTGCTCATGCTCATCTCCGTGGTCATCGTGTTCATCGGCATCGGGCTGGCCTACACCATGTATGTGCGCAAACGCCACATTCCGGCCGAATTGGCGGTCAAATTCAAATGGCTGTACACGGCCATGCTCAACAAATGGTATGTGGACGAGATTTACGGCGCCCTTTTCGTCCGTCCCCTGCACGCAGTGAGCACCTTCCTGTGGAAGGGCTTCGATGTGCGGGTCATCGACGGTGCCGTGAACGGAGTGGCCCACGCCGTGGGTTGGTGCGGGAGCAGGCTGCGGATCGTTCAGAGCGGATATGTCCAGGCCTACGCTATATCCTTTCTGTTCGGGGCCATGCTCTTGGTCGTGTATTCAGTCTTTGCCCTGGTCTAGGATCACAAGGAGTCGTCGATGAGTCTCACTGGCGTGCCCATTCTCAGCATCCTGACCTTTCTCCCCCTGGCGGGAGTACTGGTCGTCGCCGTCATGCCCGGATCCGGTCCCGGAGCAGCCAAGAGGTTCTGGTCCGTGGGCCTGGCCGTATCCCTTTTGGAGTTCGCGATCTCCATCCCGGTGCTCATAGCCTTTGATCCTGCTGTGGCCGGAATGCAGTTCACCGAACACCGGGCCTGGATCGAAAGCCTGGGCATCAGCTACTCCCTGGGCCTGGACGGGATCAGCCTCTGGCTGGTCATGCTGACCACCTTCTTCGTCCCTCTGTGCATCTTGTGCTCGTTTACCTATATCCAGAAAAAGATACGGGAATACATCATCAGCTTCCTGCTCATCGAGACCGCCATGATCGGGACCTTCCTGGCAATGGATCTGGTCCTGTTCTATGTATTCTGGGAGCTGATGCTCATCCCCATGTTCCTGCTCATCGGGATCTGGGGAGGCGAGCGGCGGATATACTCCGCGGTCAAGTTCTTCCTGTACACAGCTGTGGGCAGCATCTTCATGCTGGTGGCCATCGTTGTCCTCTACTTCCACCATCAGCAGGCCACAGGGGAGGCGTCCTTCTATCTCTTCAGCCTTCTTGATCTGCATATCCCGGTGGAGATGCAGTTCTGGCTCTGTGCGGCCTTCTTCCTGGCCTTTGCCATCAAGGTCCCCATGTTCCCCCTGCATACCTGGCTTCCGGATGCCCACGTGGAGGCCCCCACCGCCGGCAGCGTGATCCTGGCCTCAATCCTGCTCAAAATGGGGACCTACGGGTTCATCCGCTTTGCCATGCCCTTGTTTCCTTACGCCACTCATCAGTTCATTCCCATCATTGCCGGTCTGGGAGTGATCGCCATCGTCTACGCCGCTCTGGTTTCCTGGGTCCAGCCGGACATCAAAAAGCTGGTGGCCTACTCCAGCGTGAGCCACATGGGCTACGTCCTGGTCGGCCTGTTCGCCTTGAACATGCAGGGGGTCCAGGGCGGGATCTATCAGATGCTCAACCACGGCTTGTCCACCGGGGCGCTCTTTTTGCTGGTGGGGATGATCTATGAGCGACGACATACCCGGCTTATGGAGGAGTTCGGGGGCCTGGCCAAGATCATGCCCGTGTTTGCCACCTTCTTGATGATCGCCACCCTGGCCTCTGTGGCCGTACCCGGAACCAACGGATTTGTCGGAGAGTTTCTGATCCTTTTGGGTGCATTCAAGAGCTATCCCCTCCTGGCGATCATCGCTACCTCCGGAGCCCTGTTCAGCGTCATCTATATGCTCTGGATGTATCAGCGGGTCATGTTCGGGCCGGTGGACAAGCCCCAAAACGCCGGGCTTTCGGATCTCAACTGGCGGGAAACCGTGACCATGCTGCCCATAGCGGTGCTGATCATCGTCATGGGAATCTTCCCCGGGCTGTTCCTGCGCCAGATGGATGCCTCAGCCGAACGCTTCATCCATACGGTCAAAAGCAGATACCAGACCTATGTGGCCCTGGAGGAACAACGGCTGCCCAACGGGCACCAGATCGCCCTGTGGACTGATCTCATTCCGGGAGAACCCGAAATCCGGGAAGGTGTGAGCCCAACGCACGGAGGACGGTAATCATGCATTTTGAATTTGCGGCCCCCATTATCCCGGTGCAGGCCATCCTGCCCCAAATCATCCTGGTCCTGACCGGGCTCGCGGTCCTGGTTGCGGATGTCCTGGTCAAGGAGAAATCCCGCTTCTTCCTCCCCGGGCTGAGCATGCTCGGGGTTTTGATCAGTGCAGGATTCGTGCTCGGCAACCTCGCACCCCAGACCGAAACCTACCAAAGCATGGTCTATGCCGACGGGTTTGCCGCCTTTCTCAACCTGACCATCTGGCTCGTGGTTTTTTTGACCATCCTGGTCTCTGTCAACTATCACCGGTTTTTCCCCCACATGGGCACCGGTGAGTACTATTCCCTCCTCCTTTTTGCCGCAGTGGGCATGTCCTTCATGGCCTGCTCCGGACACTTGATCCTCATCTTTGTCGCGTTAGAGCTGATGTCGGTCTGCGTCTATGTCCTGACCGGCTTTCACCGCAACAACGATCGATCCATCGAAGCGGCCCTGAAGTATTTCCTCCTCGGCGCCTTTGCCTCCGCATTTCTCCTTTTGGGCTTCGCCTTCCTGTACGGGGCGACCGGGACTCTGGATCTGCCCGAAATGAGCCGCTTCATCGCCCAGAACCCTGAGTCCGTTTCCTCCGGATGGCTGATCCTCGGTCTGCTCATGTCCATAACCGGGTTTGGGTTCAAGATCTCCATGGTTCCCTTCCACATGTGGACCCCGGATGTGTATCAGGGAGCCCCCACAGTGGTCACCGCCTTCATGGCCACCGGGGTCAAGGCTGCAGCCGTCGCCGCCCTGGTCCGGGTGCTCATGGTCACCCTGGAACCCATGGCCGTGAACTGGACCATGATCCTTTGGGTCGCGGCAGTGGCCACCATGTTTGCCGGGAATATCATCGCCTTGGTCCAGGAGGACATCAAGCGCATGCTGGCCTACTCCAGCATCGCCCACGCCGGCTACCTGCTCATTGGCTTTGTGGCCGGGACCGAGATGGCCCAGGCAGGCATCCTCTACTACCTTTTGGCCTACGCCTTGATGAACATCGGCGCATTCGGGGTGATCACCCTCCTGGGCCGGGACGGGGAGGAATACTCCACCCTTACCGACTTTTCCGGGCTGGGCCTGAAAGCACCGGCCATGGGCCTGGCCATGGCCATCTTCATGTTCTCCCTGGCCGGGATCCCGCCCACTGCCGGTTTCATGGGCAAGTTCTACATCTTTGCCGCCGGCATTAAGTCCGGCTTTGTCTGGCTGGTGGTCTTGGGGGCAATCAACAGCGTTATTTCCTTCTACTATTATCTGCGGGTCATTGTGACCATGTATTTTTCTCCTGCTGCCCAAAGCCCGAGTGTCCTTCCGTCCACCACCGCCCCTCTGACCGTGGCCCTGAGCGTGGCTGCGGCCGGTGTGTTGGCCATGGGCGTCTTTCCCTCCATGTTCTGGACCCTGGCCCAGAGCTCTATCTTTTCTCTGACCTAGGTTGCGCACACCACCAGCCGTTGACTCGAAGAGCCGGGAGATGACTCCCGGCTCTTCTCTATTGTCCTGGTGGCGGCTGTATCTCTGCTGCCGCGCAGGCGAACGATCCCGGATTCCTTCTTCGTCCCCTGAAGAAAAACGGCTGCAATGACCGCTTGTCAAGGAGGTCAACTGCTCGTAGGATGAGCAGTACGTGCAGGGAAGGGCGGCCCTTCCCTGCCAGCCGGCAGACGATTTCTGGCTCTTCGACACAGAAAGTGGAATTGCATACAGAAGAGACGGCAAACTCCAAAAATCCACAGGTTACGTCGAAGAACCCAATTTCTTCTATTTTGCTCTCTTGTGCACAGCGACCACGGGGAATGACCATGCGCATAAAGACCGTCGCCACCCTGGGCCCCAAGTCCCTGGCCAAAGAAACCATGCAGGCCATGGTAACCTGCGGCGTGCGGATTTTCCGCCTCAATTTTTCCCACGGACAGGCCGAGGACTTTGCGCCCACTGTGGGTATGATCCGGGAGCTGGAACAGGAAATGGACCTTCCCCTGACCATAATGGGGGATTTAAGCGGCCCCAAGATCAGGATAGACGAGGTCCAGGACTCTCCTGTGAACGTGGAAAAGCACGACCGGGTCAGCCTTGGCCTGCCCCAGGCTAGGGACAAGGCCCCTCAATCCCCCTTTATCAGCTTAAGCGTACCGGAGCTGCTCCAGGACCTGCAGGAAGGCATGGAGGTTGCCTTGAGCGACGGGATGCTGCGCTTTAGGGTCCAGGAAGTCATCGAACCCCACACCCTGTTCACCCTGCAGGCTGAAAATGCCGGACTGCTTTCCTCGCACAAGGGGATCACCTTTCCGGGCAAGGATGTCCCCCTGGCGGCAATGACGGACAAAGACCGGGCCGATCTTGAGGCCGGGCTGGATATCGGCATCGACTGTTTCGCCCTGTCTTTTGTCCAAAGCGAAAAAGACATTCAAGACCTCCGCCTGGCCATGCAGGAACACGGACATACAGTCCCGATCATTGCCAAGCTGGAGCGGGCCAGGGCCGTTGATCGCCTGGACGCCATCCTGGAGCAGGCCGACGGGATCATGGTCGCCCGGGGTGATCTGGGGCTGGAATGCCCCCTGCCCCAGCTCCCGATCCTGCAGAAGCAGATCATCCGCGCCTGCCGGCATGCCCAGAAATTCTGCATTGTGGCCACCCAAATGCTTCTGTCCATGGTTCAGAATCCCTTGCCCACCCGGGCCGAGACCACGGACGTGGCCAATGCGATTATGGACGGGGCCGACTGCGTGATGCTCTCCGAAGAGACCGCAGTGGGCAACTACCCGGTGGAGGCAGTCTGCTTCATCCAGGAGATCGCCGGCCAGGCCGAGTCCTACCTTTTGGAACGGATGCAGGGCCCGTACCGGCCGAAGATTGAAAAAAACCCGGCCAAATACCTGGCCTATTCCGCCTGCCTCCTGGCCGACAATACGGAAAGCATCGCCTTGGCCTGCCACTCCACCAGCGGAACCACAGCCAGGCTGCTCTCCAGCCGCCGCCCGGCCCAGCCCATCTATGCCCTGACCCCTGACATGGGCATCATCCGGCTGCTCAACTTTTACTGGGGAGTCCGGCCCAAATTGACCGGCTGCGATCTCTCCAACCACCTGGATCGGGTGGAGACGTTTGTCCAGGAGTGCCCCTTGTTCCTGCCCGGGGACAGGGTGGTGATCACCTCCGGTCAGCCCACTCCCGGCCAACAGGAAAAGCACACCAATCAAATCAAGATCTACACCAAATAAAATCGACTCTTGGACACAGAAAGTGGAACTGCCTACATAAGAGTTTGCCGTCTCTTTTGTGTGCCGTAAGCGGCAGGCCCGCACATTTTCTTGGTCCCGCCAAAAGGGGGAAGCACAGGCACTCACATGCATGATATGCTCAGTCCATCTGAAGGCAATGTCCATCATGTGAGTGCCTGGAGGGGGCGAGGGATCCCCCTTTGGCGGGAATGAGAAAATACCGGGCCGAAAGTGGGCACACAGAAGAAATGGCAAACGCCAAAACTCCATAGGCTAGGTCGAAGAACCAAAATTGTATATGCCTATGGGCAGCTTTTCCATGATTTGCTCCAAGCACTGATTATCTTACACGATTACAGCCAGCATCCAGGCCGTGAGTATCAAAGCGAAAGCACATAGGCCGCACAGATTTTGGGGCAGATGATCCAGGGTCCCTCTCTCCAGCCCAGATTTGCGCAAACCAAAGATGAGGGCCAGGCCGACGACAAATCCAGACAGATGCGCTCCCACGTCGGTGCGTTCCCCCCCGCTTCCCAGCCAGGCCAACAAGACCAGACCTGCTCCCAGAGGAGCCAATGCCGCTGGCCATCTTTTTGCCCGAGGTGACCCCATCCCGCTGAGCAGACCCAAACCGGCAAATACAGCAGTCGACGCCCCAATAGCCAAATGGGGCGGTCCCTGGATGAGGACATTGAGGGCATTGGCTAGGCCGGCGGCCGCAATGGTCAACAACCAAGCTATGCCGCCGC
Source organism: Desulfovermiculus halophilus DSM 18834 (assembly GCF_000620765.1). Taxonomy (NCBI): domain Bacteria; kingdom Pseudomonadati; phylum Thermodesulfobacteriota; class Desulfovibrionia; order Desulfovibrionales; family Desulfohalobiaceae; genus Desulfovermiculus; species Desulfovermiculus halophilus. Next base: position 219,396 of record NZ_JIAK01000005.1, on the reverse strand, counting down.
CTGTCTCTTGGCAAAGCAGGTGCATGAACAAGCCACCGAAGACTATATTGGAGAGCAGATGTTTTGCATCGGCATGCAGGGTCAGGCTGGTCAAAGCACGCCACCACTGTCCCTGCTCGAGCATAGCCCGGCCATCCACCCTGCCCAGCTGCAGCCATTGGATGTCATCAATCCCGAAAAGCTTTATCTGGTGCTGGCTTATCCCATGCCACAGGGCCAGTGCGAGCATGATCCAAAACACGGACTCAGTTGAGCCATTGCCCTTCCGCGCGGCGTTGACATCCGTGACAAACTGGGCATTTTCAGCCTCAAAAAGAACGATTTGTTCTCTGGCCTTTTGTGCGCTGTCCCGGGATAGAGAGAGGGCGGCCCCCATCTTGTGCTGGACGATCCTGTGCGGGATGTGCATGGAGCAGAGCACAAGAGACCAGTCCTGAAGGATTTGCTCCGCATCCATTGGAGAGTCAGGGGATGCTGGACGCACATAGGCCTGCTCCCCGTCTGTCTCTTCGATCAGGATCTCAGTCTGCGCCTGCGATGTCATTGCGGTCCAAAAAGTGCAGAACAGCCTGCTGCACCTTGTCCTTGGTTTCCACATGGGTGGTCAGCAGATGCCTGCTGGTGTGCTCTTCAGTTATGGGCAACAGCTCCATTCTGCGCGCCTTGGAAGAGACCCCGCGCAGTATATGCCAGGCGTTGTCCACCGGAACTGTCCGATCCTGGGGGGAGTGCAGGACCAGGAGAGGGGCGGTAATCCGGTGCAGATTCCGATACACCGGCCGCAGTCCTTTGATCAAGCTGTGCAGGGGATGGAGGGCCTGAATCCCCTCGTATCCTGCATGAGGGGCTATGGCCATGGCCTGTTTCGAGGTTTCAGGGACCAAAACTATGGGGCGCAGGTGACGGAGCAGGGAGACCAGGGGCAAAAGCCGGCTTGCCCCCTTCCAGGGAAAAAGGGTATACAGAAAGACCGGAGCGGCGATGGTCACCACCCCGGCCAAGGAGTATCGTTCGGCCAGGTTCAAGGCCAGACTGCCGCCCATGGACAGACCGATGACCACACACGGTCCCCGGGCCCGCATTTCCTGCACCTGCTCCTCTGCGGCCTGAAGCCAATGTGTAAACCTGGAGCGGGCAAATGCCTCCGGTGTCTCTTTGTGTCCGGGCAGGCACGGGGTCCGGACCGGCAGCCCCTGGTTCTCCAGGGCCCGGGCCAGCGGGGAGACATCGTACGGTGCTCCCCCATACCCGTGCAGGAGGAGACAGGACGGCGCAGGGGACATATTCATGATGGTCCAGTGCTTGATGTGTGCACGCTGCACGCGGAGGCGGGCAAAGAGGTCTCCGCCAGCCGGATGCAATACAAGTCATGCCCCGGGCACGGCCCACAGGAGAACCAGTAAGGATCATTCCCTGCGCACCGCATATCCACACCGGCACTCAGGAGTATTCAGGCGGATCAGTCTCTGAACTCTGCTGCCTCATCCCCAAACCAGGAGCGGCATGTCCAGCTCGAACCCAAATATATCACCGGCCGTTCACCGCCTGCAGCAGGTCATCCTCTGGTGCTGGATGATCTCCATGGGGTGCGTCCTATACGGCTCTTTGAGCCCGGACCTCAGCGTGGACATCCGGATCCAGAACTCGGACAAGATAATGCACGCCCTGGCCTATGCCTGGCTGGCCCTGGGGGCCAGGATGAGCTTCATTCCCGCCTCCAAGTCATTTGGGCTGGGCCTCTTCCTCCTTGGTCTGGGCCTGGGCATAGAGCTGGTCCAGAGCGTAATTCCGGGGCGCTTTTTCTCCTGGGCGGACATCCTGGCCAACTTCCTGGGCATACTGTCCGGGCTTGCTGCAGCCGCGGGCATCAGCCGTACCGGGGTCCGCTTCCTGGCCCACCTGATTCAATAGGCCCTAGTCGGCCACCCGAAACTCGCATCTACGGTTCTTGGCCCAGGCCTCTTCGGTGTTTCTGGGGTCCAAGGGCCGCTCCTCCCCATAGCTGATAATGTTCATCCGATCCGGATCTATCCCCAGAAGGACCATGAACTCATAGGCCGCCCTGGCCCGCCGTTCGCCCAGAGCAAGGTTGTACTCATCGGTTCCCCGGCTGTCGCAGTGCCCTTCTATGGTCAGGTCGATATCCGAATGCCGGTCCAGGATCTCCGCCTTTTTCTTCAGGGTCTGCCGGGCATCGACCCGGAGCTCGTAGGAGTCAAAGGCAAAATGGATGCGCTTTGTCAGCTCCTGAACGGCTTGCTCCTTCTGCTGTTCGTCCTTGGCCTGCTCCGCTTTCGCCTTTTCCCGGCGCGCTTGCTCCTTCAGCCGGTATTCTTCCATTTCCTCGGCGGTCATCTGGGATGTCCCGTCCCCGGCCACCCCGGTGCCGTTGGCCGAGTACGCTCCCGCTTGGTCCGCGCTCAACCCCTCGGACCCGCTGCCGACGGGCTTTCGAGCACAGCCCTGCACCAGGAGCACAAGGACCGCACACCCCACTACACATACTGTCATCCATCCATATCTGCGCATACTCTCCTCCTTGGCTGATAGGGGTTCACAAATGGCTCCCGACGCGGGCCCCTTACTGCACCTTGCGCCCGCTGCACAGGAGCAGTGGCTACTGAGGTTTATTCGGCTTCCAGGCCGGAGATGTGGCCGCTCCCTCCCCTGTGGGGATTTTTTTCGGCTCCTCCGCATGCCTGGTGGTCACGTACAGCTGATAGGTCCCGGAACGATCTGAACTGAAGGCCAAGAAGTAGCTGTCCGGTCCCCAGGCCGGGTCCTCGTCGTTGCCCGGCCCGAAGCTTACCTGCCGTTCCGAGCCCTTCTGCCGGTCGTAGACGATGATCCTGTGGCCGTGGCCTTTGATCAGCCGGGAGTAGGCCACAAACCGCCCGTCCGGGCTGATGCTGGGATTGGTGTTGTAGGTGCCTTCAAAGCTGATCCGCTCAATCTCCCCGCTGTCCATATGCCGCAGGAATATGTGCGGATTTCCAAAACGGCTGGAAACAAACACCATGGCTGTGCCCTGGGCATCAAAGTGCGGGGAGATGTCAATGGCCCAGTGCTGGACCAAGGGCTCCCCCAGGCTCAAATCGGCGGTGAGCTTGAATATATCCGGGCTCTTGCGTGGATCGGCACTGATCACCCAGCCGTTTCCGGGCCAGAAAGTCGGGCTGATGATTGTGTTCCCGGGCAGGGTGGTCCGGCGGACATCCCCGTTTTGGGTATCAAAGACCACAAACTCGTGCTTGTCCTGACCGACAAAACTCATCCCCACTTGCCGTCCGTCCGCAGACCAGGCCGGGCTGAGGCAGTACCCGTCCAAGTCGACCACCGGCCGCAAAGAACGTCCCTGGGGGGTACAGGCGTATATGTCCTTGTCCTTCTGTGTCTTGCGCACAAAGGCCAGCTCAGACTGAAAAAAACCGGAGCGGCCGGTCAGCTTTTGCATCAGTCCGGCGCAGAACCTGCGGCTGGCCTGCTCCACGTGCTCAGGGGTCCGCAGGATGTACCCCCGTCCGAGAATCATCTGCCCGGAGTAGGTGTCAAAGGCCCGGATTTCCACTTCCTCCCGATCCGGATCGTCGGCTGACCAGCCCAGGGTGCACACCAGATCCACCTTGCTCATCTGAAAGCGCTTGAAGTCCAGGCTGTCCCGGTCCACTCCCTGGACCTGGGCCCCGCCCAGGATGTCCTCCATGGGGGCGAAACGGATAAAGGGCAGAAAGGCCAGATCTTCCCGCAGTATCCGGCCCAGATCCTGTACTCTGGACGGCGTCCCGTTGTCATCCTGCCCCCCGGCCTTGGGCCTGGACGGGGCGATATAGGCAGTGATCTCTGACTGTCCGGGGCCGTAGATATTGACCTGGAGGCTGTTCTCCGCCCTGCCCTGTCCGCCGACGCACAGGAGCAGGATGACTGCCGCCCCGAGGACAGACCACCATCTTCGAAACAAAATATTCATCAATGTGCACCCTACAGTTTCAGATGTTGCAATATTGTAACTGCTCGAAATGATATGGATTCATGCCCGGTATGCAGCATGGGTTAGGGCATCATGTCCTGGAGATGAAACGTGATGCGCACCGTCCTCAGATCAGGGCTTGGCGGCGGTTGCAGCCGCCCGGTCCTGGCTATGGCCCGAAGCACGGAGTTGTCGAACTGGGCATTTCCGGACGGCTCTAACATGGACTGATCCAGGATCTTCCCCTGGGCATCGACCCTGATCCGGACTGTGGCCGTCAGATCTTGGCTCTGCCCCAGATCCGGGAAACGCCAGTTGGCCTGAATCCGTTCCCGGACCAGGGCGCCGTACACCCTTTTCGTCCCCCCGGCTGAGGCGGAGCGTCCCAGGTTGTCCTGGTCCACTCCCTGGGCGGCGGCCTCCTGTTTGAGCTGGGCCAGGGCATCTTCCAGGTCGTTCGTTTCCTCTGCGCTCTCCTGTTCGGCCTGGGTGCTGACTTCCTTGAGGGCTTCCTGCATCACCCTTTCCGGGGTCTTGGTCTGCGTCTCGGCCGCGGCCTGCGGGCGCTTGCTTGGTTTGGGCCGTTCTTTCTGCCGGACCTTGGCCGCCTGAGGCTTCTCGTCCTTTCCGGCTATCTGCACCGGCTCAGCCCTGGGCTGCTTTGAAGGCGCTGGTTTGGGCTTGGGCTGGGCCTTGACCTGTCGGGGAGCTTTTTTCTGGGCTGACGTCTTTTGCCTGGATGTGTCCGGGACCTGAACCGCCTTCTTCTGCTCCGGCATCCGGACCACTTCCACTTCATACACCGGCTGATCCAGATCCATGCGCATCTCGCTGCCCCACCAGGGACCAACCAGGGCCAGAACGATCACGCTGAGGTGCAAAAGAAGAGAAAGCAGGCAGCTTGCAAGACCCATCCAAATCCCGCCTCCCTACTCTTCTTCCGGTTCGGCCACCACACCCAGCCTGGCCACTCCCGCCGCCTTGATGTCACTCATGATCTGGACCACAAACCCATACGGGACCTCTGAATCAGCCCGCAGATAGAGAATATCGTCCTCTTTGGTCACCAGCTTCTTCAGGGTCGCGGTCAGCTCCTCCCTGGTGATCTCGTACTCGTCTATATGCAGGGTACCTCCCTTTTTCACCGTCAGGACCAGGGTATCCGAATCCTGGGGCAGGGTCTGCACGGTCTTGGTCTGAGGAAGATCAACGTTCACCCCCTGGGTCATCATGGGGGCGGTAATCATGAAGATGACCAGGAGCACGAGCATGACGTCCACAAAGGGCGTGACATTGATCGTGGAGACGAACCCCTGCCGATTAGGGTTAAAATCCATATTGTTATCCGTCCAGGTCCATGGAATGCCTGAGATCGTCCCGTTCACCCTCTGGCTGAAGCCCGCCGCTGCGCAGCTTGGATCCCGGTTGGAGATCCTCCTGCTCCCGCTCGGTCCGCCCGGCGCTCAGCCAGGGAAGCTCGCGCTGGGCCCGGTTCAGAAAGGTCCCGGCATAGTTCACCAGCTCGCTTTCTATGCTGTTGAGCAGCCCCAGAAATGCATTATAGGCCACGGAGGCCGGAATAGCCACTGCCAGGCCGATGGCCGTAGCCACCAGGGCCTCGGCGATCCCCGGGGCCACAGTGGCCAGGGCTGCTGACTTCTGAACCCCTATGGCCTGAAAGGCGTTCATGATCCCCCAGACCGTGCCGAACAGTCCGATAAAGGGTGCGGAGTTGGTACAGGTGGCCAGGAAGGAGAGGGCATAGGCCAGGGAGTTGATCTCCTGGCTCACGGCCTGACGCAGAACCCGGCGGATATTGTCCGAGGCAACCTTGACCTTGCCGCTGGGCGGGAGGCTGGACTTTTCCAGGGACCTGATCTCGCTGACTGCCTTGGCCCCGATGACATACAGCCTGGACCCGGAACGCTTTTTCAAGGTCCGCAGGGCAGTGCCCAGATCCCTGGCTTCATCAAAGATCCTGCTTTCCTGCTCAATGGACCGCTTGACCCGGACATAGAGGAACAGCTTATAGAAAATCAGGGTCCAGCTGATGATGGACATCAGGGCCAGTATGCTCAATACGATTTTGACCACCAGCGTGGCTCCCATCAGCATGGATACCAGTCCGCTGTGCGCCGGTATAGACATGGAATCTTTCCTTGTTTTGGATGCAGTTTTAAAGTTGGTGCCGAGGGACGCTAGGTCCGGGATCTCACCGTCTGCAGCAGATCCTGGGCCCGACGCTCGGCCTGCAGGTATTCTTCTTCGCTCAGGCCCGCCCCCAGGGCGATGCACCGCCGCTGTTCCCTGGAAGGAAGGTCTGCGGCCACATGCACATCGCTGCCCAGGACAACCTGGGCCCCGTGTTTGCGGGCCACAGCCGCCACGTGCCCGTTGGTCAGACAGTGCCCGGACCGGGCGGATATCTCCAGGAGGACCCCCTTCTCTCCTGCCAGCCTGGCCTCTTCTTCCTGGATCAGTCCAGGATGGGCCAGAATGTCCACTCCGGCCTCAATGGCCGCCAGATTCGTTCCAATCTCCACCCCGTCGGCCAGGCTTTCCCCGTGGGCCAGGATCAGCTGGGCTCCGTTTTGGCGGGCACTGTCCACCATTTCGTGCATCAGGGGGGGAGGTACGTGGGTGAGCTCAAGGCCGACAATCAGATCCAGCCCGCAGAAGAGGCCCCTGGGGGTCAGGCTCTGCATGTGCCGCTCCAGAATCCAGGCATAGTTGGTCCAGTCCGCATGGTCGGTGAAGGCCACGGCCTGGTAATCCAGCATCCTGGCCCGTCTGGCCAGGGCGGCAGGCAGGAGCTTGCCGTCGCTGAACACGGTGTGGGTATGAAATTCTATCATCTGGGTATTGTCAACTTGCGGGATGGGCCCGCAGAATTCGGCCAACCATTGATCCCAGCCGGACAGGGAGCGCCCACCCTTCGGGCCCGCCGCCGGGTCTGTGCATCAGCTCACATCTTGTATTTGGTCTGGTCAATATTGTATTTTTCCAGAAACTCCGTCCAGCGTTCGGACTCCTCGTCCTTGAGCACGACCTCGTGCTCCTGGTCGAACTGCTTGGCCACCCGGTCCAAAAGGGACTGGGCGGCATAGACCGGGGCCTCCGCCCGCACCGCCAGGGCAATGGCATCCGATGGCCGGCTGTCCACCAGATAGGTCCGGTCCGCATGCACCAGATGGATCTCTGCATAATAGGTGCCCTCGCGCAGATCCACGATCTCCACCCGCTCAACTGCCGCCCCCAGGGTAGCCAGGGTCTGGAGCATGAGGTCGTGGGTCAACGGTCTGGAGATGGACACCTTGTTCAGACTGATGGAGATGGCCATGGCCTCCATGGCTCCGATCCAGATGGGCAGAACCTGCGTATCCTCCAAATCCTTGAGGATGAGCAGGGGGACCTGCGACTGTTCGTCCAAGGCCAACCCGAAAATCTTCATTTTTACCATGGTCCTTTCACTGCCTCCCCGGAAACGGAATGTTTCATGGCTGTCTGGACCCGGACCCGGACAAAACGTCCTGTGAGCTCCTGGTCAGAGGGCCAGGTAAAATGAACAACCCGGCCGCCGGCTTCACGGCCCTGCCATTGCCCCTCAAACCGGGATGCGCCCCGCTTTTCCACCAGCACCGGGATGACCCGGCCTTTGAGCCGGTCCAATGAATGCTGGGTCAGCTCCTCCTGCAGCACTTGCAGGCGCTGCAGCCGCCCGGCCTTGACCTCCTCCGCGACCTGTCCGGGCATCAGACTGGCCCGCACTCCTGGCCGTGGAGAATACTTGAAGGAAAAGCTGGAGTCAAAACCGATCCTGCGGACCATGTCCAGGGTCTGTTCAAAATCTTCCTCCGTCTCTCCTGGAAAACCAACGATCAGATCGGTGCTCAGGACAATATCCGGCCGGACCCGGCGCAGGGCTGCAACCAGCTCCAGGTATTGGCTGGTTGTGTACCTCCGCCCCATTTTTTGCAAGATCCGGTCCGATCCGGACTGCAGGGGAAGGTGCAGGGCCGGGCACAAATTCTGATGCCGGCCGAAAGCTTGAATAACCTGAGGATGAAGATCCTTGGGGTGCGAGGTGGTGAACCTCACCCGCTCTAGGCCGGGAAGCGCGCAGACTTCCTCCAGCAGCTGGGCAAAGCTGCCTCCGTCCCCGGACTGATCTTGGCCGTAACTGTTCACATTCTGGCCCAGCAGGGTGATCTCCCGGGCCCCGGAACGGACCAGGTCCGAACACTCGGTGATCACCTCCGGCAACGGACGGGATTTCTGCCGCCCCCGGGTATAGGGGACGATACAGTAGGCGCAGAAGTTGTCGCAGCCCTGCATGATGGTCACAAAGGCCTGGGATGGGGCACAGGCCTGGTTCCAGACCCGCTCCCGTTCCGGGTACGAGCTGCAGAAATCGAGATAGGACAGACGCAGCCCGGGATCCTCCCGCAGCTGGTCCAGGGCTGCCGGGACCTGAGCCACCCCGTCCGAGCCAAAGACCAGACGGACGAAGGGGAACCGATTCCAGAACCCCTCCCCGATCTGCTGGGCCACGCACCCGCCCACGGCCACAAACACCCTTGGATCGGCCTTCCACAGGCTCCGCAGCCGGCCCAAAAGGCTGTACACCTTCTGCTCCGGTTTTTCCCGCACACTGCAGGTGTTGATCACAATGGCCTCGGCCTTGTCCTCCGGTACCGGACGCCAGCCGCGAAGGCTCAGGCTCTGCTCCAGCCACTGCGAATCGCAGACATTCATCTGACAGCCGAAGGTAATGATGTGAAATCCAGGCCTGGAGTCCGGATCCCTCCCCCCTGTATGTGTATGACCTGTACGAAGCTCCATGGGTTGTGTCCAAGAGTCCTTTGCTCATTTCGGCCCGGGCGGCTATTCGGCCCCGGCTCCGGTTTCGGACTGAATCCAGGCCAAGAAATCCGGGTTTCCGTCTATGATGGGCACTGCCACCACACAGGGGCACTCATCGCTGTGCACAGCCTTGACCTTATCCGTCAGTTTGCCCACCAACCCGACCCGGGTCTTGGCCAAAAGCACGGTTTCCACGTCCTGATCAATCTTTCCTCCCCACCAGAACATGGACCGCATACCGTCGATGATGTTCACGCACGCCGCCAGCCGGGACTCTATCAGGGCTTCTCCCACCCCCTTGGCCTCGCCCTCGTCCCGACAGGTGATGTATACCAGGACTGCCTGCATGATCCACCTCCTTGCCGAAAACGATTTTTTCCGGTATCCCTTCCCAGTGCACTCCGCTTCAACCGACCAATCCCGAATCGATAGGGCCGCATCCATCCTGGACCGCCTTCGGCGGCGCTACCCTGAGGTGGGCAGCCAGTTGACCTGGCATTCCCCCTGGGAGCTCCTGGTGGCCACCATCCTGGCCGCTCAGTGCACCGACGGCAGGGTCAATGCGGTCACCCCCGTGCTTTTCGCCCGCTGGCCCACAATAATGGACCTGGCCGACGCACAGCAGTCCGAGGTGGAAGCGGTCATCCGCTCCACCGGCTTGTACCGGAACAAGGCCGCGAACCTCATCCGGACGGCCCGCAAGCTGGTTCAGGACTACAGCTCCCAGGTGCCCTCCAGGATGCAGGACCTGCTGACCCTGCCCGGGGTGGCCAGAAAGACGGCCAACATCGTCCTCTCCCACGGATTCGGGGTCCACGAAGGTATCGCCGTGGATACCCATGTCAAGCGCCTGAGCTACCGGCTCGGACTGAGCTCTTCCCAGGACCCCGGACGGATAGAGCGGGATCTGATGCCGTTGTTTCCCCGCCAGGCCTGGGGGGAGATCAATCATTTCCTGGTCTGGTACGGCCGGGAGGTCTGCCGGGCCAGGAGCCCGCAGTGCGGCCAATGCATCCTGGCCGATCTGTGCCCGCGAACAGGCCTGGATTGATGCCCCGGCTCGCCGGGGGCCGCTCACCCCAGCGTTCCGGCCCGCCGGATCACTCCTGGTGGTCAGGGTCTGAATCCGATGTCTCGTCCTTGTCCAAGCCCTGCAGCATGTACCGCAGCTGAACCACTGAACGCCCTGTCTTCCGGGCCAGGTCCTCCAGGGCCTCGTGTTCCGGCCTGCTCCAGGTTGCCCCCCGCCAGGAAGCCGCCTTGGACGCCACCGGCCCCAGGGCAGTTGACGCCTCCTCCGTGCGCCTGGGCAGAACGATCCTCTCCGCCTCCCTGCGCCGCAGCCCCAGGGTCATGGTCTGATCCACAAAGCAGGTCTGAACCCGGTCCAGCTCCTCCGGCCTGCACAAAACCTGCAACAGGCCGCCGCTGCGGTTTTTCTTCATCACCCCGGGCAGATAGATGACATCCAGGGCCCCTGCGGCCAGCAGGGGATCGTACAGGCTGCCGATCTCCTCTCCGGTCAAGTGATCCACATTGCTTTCCAGGATGACCACCCGCTCCACCTCTGGGTCCCGGGCCGCTGTCCGGGGGGCGAAAAGAAAGGCCCGCACCCCGTTGGGGACCGGAGACAGATCGATCCGTCCCCATCCAATCCCGGCAGTGGTCAGGGTCCCATCCGGAGCAGGCCCGAACCCGGAGGCCGTTTGATCCACGAGCAAGGCCCCAGTGGGGGTGATAAGCTCCTGCTCAAAGGAAGTGGAGAACATCGGTTTGCCCTTCAAGAGCTCCACCGTGGCCGGAGCCGGGAGGGGCAAAACCCCGTGGGCGCACTCCACCCGGCCTTGAAACCAGGGCAGGGGAGAGCAGGAGACCTCCTTGACCCCCAGCTGCTCCAGGGCCCAGAAGCAGCCCACGATATCCGCCAGGGTATCCACAGCCCCCACTTCATGGAAATGGACCTCGGAGACCTGGACCCCGTGGACTGCGGCCTCGGCCCGGGCCAGACGCTCAAAGGCCCGGTGGGCCCTGTCCGTGATCCCTGCGGAAAACCGGGAGGCGGCCAGGACCGTTTTTATCTGTTCCATGGTCCGCAGGGGCGGTTCGTGCTCCAGGGGCGATATCGCGGCCTGGGTCCCGGTCAATCCGCAGCTGCGCACCTTTTCGGCTTCGATCCGCACCGGGACCCCGGCATCGGTCAGTATCTCGGCCACAGGACGAATATCCAAACCGAGATCAGCCATGGCCGCCAGGAACATGTCGCCGCTGATCCCGGTAGAACACTGCAGATACAGATGAGTAGCATCTTGGTTCGACACGTCATGCCCTCGTCAAAATGGTTCTTCGACCTAGCCTGTGGATCTTTGGAGTTTTCCATCTCTTATGAATGCAGTTCCACTTTCTGTGTCGAAGAGCCGTCAAAATTATGTACAGAATGCACTTGCAGCCTAATGGCCTGGACACGTTTCCTTGTAGGAAATCCGGCTCCCTGTGTCGATGAGCCTGATTGCGTGCTCCTATATCTGCGGTCCGGCCTGCAGGACTTCCGGGGCCACATCGTCCTCAAACTGCTTGAAGTTGGCCCTGAACAGCTCGGCCAGTTCCCGGCCCTTGCTGTCGTAGGCATCCTCGTCCTTCCACGTGCTCTTGGGCCAGAGGACATCCGCCGGAACCGCCGGACAGGATGTGGGCACATAGAGGCCGAACACCGGCTCCTGCGCATACTGCACCTTGCGCAGGCTGCCCTGCAGGGCGGCACGGATCATGGCCCGGGTGTACTGGATGGGCATCCGGCCGCCCTGGCCGTAGGACCCGCCTGTCCATCCGGTGTTCACCAGCCAGCAGTCCACCTTGTGTTCATTGATCTTCTGGCGCAGCAGGTCGGCGTACACCCTGGGATGCAGGGCCATAAACGGGGCCCCGAAGCAGGTGCTGAAGGTGGCCTTGGGCTCGGTGATCCCCCGTTCCGTTCCGGCCAGCTTGGCCGTGTATCCGGACATGAAATGGTACATGGCCTGCTCCGGGGTGAGCTTGGAGATGGGAGGAAGGACGCCGAAGGCATCCGCGGCCAGCATGAAGATATTTTTGGGGTGCGGCCCCACGCCTTTGCGGATGGCGTTGGGGATGTGGGACATGGGGTAGGCCGCCCTGGTGTTCTCGGTCAGGGAATCGTCGTCCAGATCCAGGCGCCTGTTCTCCATGTCCAGGTGCACGTTCTCCAGCACAGTGCCGAACTTGCGGGTGCATTCATAGATCTCCGGCTCCGCCTCTTTGGACAGCCGGATGACCTTGGCGTAGCACCCCCCTTCAAAGTTGAAGATGCCCTGGTCGTTCCACCCGTGCTCGTCGTCGCCGATCAAGCGCCGGTCGGATACAGTGGACAAGGTGGTCTTGCCTGTTCCGGACAGACCGAAGTACAGGGCGCTGTCCCCATCCACGCCCAGGTTGGCTGAGCAGTGCATGCCCAGAATGGAGCGCTGGGGCAGGACATAGTTGAGCACTGTGAAGACGGATTTCTTGATTTCCCCGGCATAGCTGGTTCCGCCGATGAGAATCAGCCTGCGCCCGAAATGGACCAGGATAAAGGCTTCGGAGTTGGTTCCATCGAACTCCGGCACGGCATGAAACCTCGGAGCGGCGATGATTGTGAACTCCGGGACATGCTCCTCCAGCTCATGGGCGTCCTTGACCTGAATGAACAGATTCCGGGCAAACAGGCTGTGCCATGCCTCCTCGGTGATCACCCGGATGGGGATGTGGTAGTTTTTGTCCGCCCCGGCATAGCAGTCCTGGACATAGATGGACTTGCCCTGCAGATATGCGGTCAGCCGGGCGTAGACCCGGTCGAAGTTTTCCGGCTCAAAAGGCTTGTTCTCCGGCCCCCACCAGATATGCTCCTCAGAACTCGGTTCCCGGACAATGAACTTGTCATTCGGGGAACGGCCGGTATAGTTGCCGGTCCTGACCACCAACGGGCCGAGATGGGCGATGTTTCCTTCCTGTCTGCGCACTGCCTGCTCATACAGGGCGGCCGTGGTCTGGTTATGGTGCACTTCACCTACATTGGCCAATCCATAGGTCTCTAGTCGGGGCTCCATTCTCGTCTCCTCATAAAACGTGCTGTGAATGAATGCAAAGAACGTCTACACTCAAAACCGCCTCGTGCGGATGGCTGGTCATGGTGTCCTGAATTTCAGCCGATTGCAAGTCGGCCTCCTCCTGCCTCTTCAGCCCCGGCCACTAAGGGACAGAAGGCTTCCAGCTCCTTGGGCCGGTCCAGAAAGAGGGGGGAATGCACCGCAAGCCCCGGCCGGACGTTCTTTCTAGCCGTGAGCAGGGCCAGGCCGGCCGGCTTGTGCTCCGCGGCATGCACCAGCCGCATCTCTTTGGGTTCCAGCCGGCATTCGTGCAGCTCGTGCAGCAGTGCAGGCAGCCGTTCGACCATATAGACCAGACTGATCCGGCCCTTGTTGGTCAGGGCAAAGGCTGCGGCCTGCAAAAAATCCTTCAACCTGGCCCGGTATTCGAAGCACGCCCCGCGTTTGCCCTCATCCCGGGGCGGCCTGCCCTGCCCCATCAAGCGGTAGGGGGGATTCGCGAGGACCAGATCGAAGCTTTCAGGACCCATCCCGGGGATCTTCCGGTACTGGCGCACATCTCCCTTCCGGGCCGCATACAGATCGGCAAGCCCCAGCCGGCGGGCGTTCTCTGTGGCCGCCTCCACCATCCCGGCCTGCACATCAACCCCCAGCACCCGGGGACGGCTGCAAGGATTGGCCAGACACAGCCCCAGACCGATCACCCCGCACCCGGTCCCCAGGTCCACAACCCGGCAGCCTGGCCTGCACGAGGCGAAGCAGGCCAGAAGCAGGGAATCCAGTCCGAAGCGGAATCCCGACTCCGGCTGCACAAGGCCGGAGGGAAAGGCTGAGCGGGCGGCCGCTGCTGTGTCTCCCATTGTACTCACCTGCTTCCTTTGCCCAGTTTGCGCCCCAGGGTGGAGAGGATCATCTCCGCCTCCGGAAGGTGAAGCATCCTGGCCGCAGTCATGTATGCCCCGGCGAACAGGGGGATGCAGGCCAGGCTCGGCCAGCCCCAGGAGGCAGCCAGGCTGCAGGCCAGCCCCAGGACCACGCTCAGTCCCGTCATCCACAGCAGACCGGGCTGCAGGCCGAACCATCGTCCCACATGACGGTTCAGGGCCCGGCCCAACAGGAGGACATTGGCCCAGGAAGCTAGAGAAACGGCCACAGCCAGCCCCACATGGGCGATAAACTGCATCAGGAGCAGCCCCAGCCCCAGGTTGATGCCCAGGCTGACAACTGCCGCCCAGACCGGACTGCGCGTATCCTCCAGGGCATAGAGGGCGGAGACCAGGGAACGTACGGCGCAGAAGGCGGGCAAGCCGAGGGAATAGCCGATCAAGGCTGCTGAAGTGGCCTGGACCGCTCCGGGATCAAAGGCCCCCCGGCCGAACAGGACATCGACCATGGGCAGGCTGAGGCCGATCAGTCCAGCGGCCGCCGGCAGGCTGATGAACAGCAGCAGGTTGACCGTGGTCTGCAGGGTGCGCACGAACTCGACCCGCTGCTCCCGGGCCAGCAACGATGACAGGCTGGGCAGGGCGGCTGTGCTCACCGCCAGGCCGAACACCCCCAAAGGGAACTGGACCAGGCGGTCGGCGTAGTACAGGTAGGAGATGCTCCCCTGAACCAAGAAAGAGGCCAGGACCGTGTTCAGGACCACATTGAGCTGATAGACCGCCGCTCCAAAGACTGTGGGCAGCATAAGCCGCCCGACCCTGCGGACTCCGGGGTGGGAGGGGCTCCATTCCCCCCGCCAGACAATGCCCCGGGCATGCAGGGCCGGCAGCTGGATCAACCACTGCACAACTCCGGCGGCCAAGACCCCCCAGGCCAGGCAGACCGGGACCGAAAGCCCGGCCCAGACCCCGATCAGGGAGGCCAGGATCATGGAGAGGTTCAAAAAGCAGGGGGCAAGGGCCGGGGCCAGGAAATGGCCCATGGAGTTGAGCACCCCCATGCTCAGGGCAACGGCGGAAATAAACAGGATGTAGGGAAAGCATATGCGGACCAGATGAACAGCAGAATCCAGCACGGCCGGGTCCTGTGCAAAGCCCGGGGCCACGATCAGGGTCAGGGGCCGGGCCCAGATCAAGGCCGCGGCGGTGATCCCTCCCAGGATAAGCACCAGCCAGAACAGGGTGGAGCGGGCCATGCGCTGGGCTTCGTCCATGCCCTGATCGTGGCGGATCCGGGTGAAGACCGGGACAAAGGCCATGGTCAAGGAACCTTCGGCAAACAGACGGCGCAAAAGGTTGGGCAGGCGAAAGGCGACGAAGAAGGCGTCGGCCAAAGGGCCTGCCCCCAGGGCAAAGGCCACGATCAGGTCCCGGACAAAGCCCAGAATCCGGCTGAGCAGGGTTGCTCCGCCCACTGTGACGGCATTGCCGGCTATTTCCGAGGTGTTGCTGTTCATCAATGCCTTCGGCCCTTGGTTGGTTGTCCAGCCGGCATCTCTTCTCCACCTGGTCCGGACTCTGTGCTCGCATTCAGCGGTCCCGGCCGAGAGAACAGGATGCCCTTTTGCCCAGCAGCCCGTTCCGGGCATGACCTGGCCCGGTTGCCAAACCGGGAACGAATGTCCTATATTCTAATTCCTTTCTGTTCAACCAAAAACCCGAACCCAGGGATTATTTTCATGGAACCGAGCACATCCGCCCAGCAGTTCAAGCAAAGGCTGGATGAACACCATCAGTGGCCGTGCACCTATATGTTCAAGTTCATTGTCCCCCAGCAGCAGACCCAAAAGGTGCTGGACCTCTTCGAGTCCAGGGACGATTTGCGCACCCGCCCCTCCCGCCACGGCCGGTATATGAGCGTGACCGCGAAATGCACGGTGGCTTCCAGCGACGAGGTTGTGGCCGTCTATCAGGCCGCGGCCCAGATCCAGGGCGTCATTTCCCTGTAGGCCCCGCCCGGAACGCCTCCTTCACCCTTCATCCCGGATCCCATCCGGCCAGGCAAGGATACAGAGACCATGTTCGTCAAGCTGCTCGCAGCCTTTATCCTCATCCCCCTTATCGAGCTGACCCTGCTCATCAAGCTGGGCAGCGTCATCGGAACCCTGAACACAGTGGCCATCGTCATCCTCACCGCTGCACTCGGGGCCTATCTGGCCCGGCAGGAGGGAGCCCGCACCCTGCTCCACCTCAGAACCAACCTGGACCGAGGGGTCATGCCCACGGATGAACTCATTGATGCCCTGCTCATCTTCGCTGCCGGAGCTGTCCTCCTCACCCCGGGTCTTCTGACCGACATCTGCGGCCTGCTCATTCTGTTCGCTCCGACCAGGCAGGCCTTTCGGCAGTGGCTGAAGCGGCATTTTGCGTCCAGAATCAATCGCCGAGACATTCACATCAACCCCCTGTAGACCATGGGCTACGCCACCCTTGCACAGTGCATCCGGGACCTGGAAACCAGCGGCCAGCTCCTGCGTTTGGATACCGAGGTCGACCCGTATCTGGAAGCCGGAGTCATCCAGCGCAGGGTCTTCGCCGCCGGCGGGCCCGCCCTTCTTTTCACCCGGGTCAAGGGCACTTCCTTTCCCCTGCTGGGCAACCTGTTCGGGACCCGGAAACGTCTGGAGTTCATCTTCCGGGATACCCTGTCCGCCGTCCAGGGGCTCCTGAAGCTCAAGTCCGACCCCAGCCAGCTGTTCTCCCGTCCCGGGCTTCTTCCCAAGCTGCCCCGCATCCTGTGGTCCGCCCGCCCCCGCCGGGTGCGCAAGGGTCCGATCCTGGCCCACACCGTCCGCCTCCAGGACCTGCCCCAGCTGGTTTCCTGGCCCGGGGACGGAGGGGCCTACATCACCCTGCCCCAGGTCTACACCGAAAGCCCGGACCAGCCCGGGGTACGCTCATCCAACCTGGGCATGTACCGGATCCAGATCAGCGGAACGCCCTTTGCCCAGGACAGGGAGGCCGGCCTGCACTATCAGATCCACCGGGGCATCGGCCCCCATCACAGCCAGGCCCTGGCCCGCGGCCGCTCCCTGCCGGTGAATGTCTTTGTCGGTGGTCCTCCGGCCATGACCCTGGCCGCCATTATGCCCCTGCCCCAAGGGATCCCGGAAATATTCTTCGCCGGGGCCCTGGCCGGCCGGCGCATTCCCTTTCTGACCGGGGCCAACGGTCTGCCCATCCCGGCCCAGGCCGACTTCTGCATCTGCGGAGAGGTGCATGCCAGCGAGCTTCGCCCCGAAGGACCGTTCGGGGACCACCTGGGATACTACAGCCTGACCCACGACTTTCCCGCCCTGCGGGTGCACAAGGTCCTGCGCCGCCCTGGGGCGGTCTGGCCCTTCACCACTGTGGGCCGACCGCCCCAGGAAGACTCGATCATCGGCTCCTTTATCCACGACCTGGTCTCTCCCCTGGTCCCGTCAGTCTTCCCCGGCCTGCACCAGGTCCATGCCGTGGACCAGGCCGGTGTGCATCCATTGCTACTGGCCGTGGGCAGCGAACGCTACGTGCCCTTTGCCCGGGAGCGCATTCCCCAGGAGCTTTTGACCAACGCCCATGCCCTGCTGGGCAACACCCAGACCGCCCTGTCCAAATATGTCTTCATCGCCGCCCGGGAGGATGACTCCCGGCTCAATGCCCATAATATCCCGGAGTTCTTTCACCACTTTCTCCTCCGGGTGGATTGGACCCGGGATATACACCTGATCACCCGGACCACCATGGACACCCTGGACTACTCCGGGATAAGCCTGAACCAGGGCTCCAAGGCCATCCTGGCCGCCGCCGGAGATCCAAAACGGGAGCTGGGGACAGAGATCCCGGAAGTCTCCCTGCCTCACGGCTTTCTGGCTCCTCGCCTCTTGGCTCCGGGCATCCTGCTCATTCAGGGGCCGGCTCACACTCTGCCCCGGGACACCCAAGATCCGGACCTGGAGACCTTGGCTGAGCGTCTTGAAAGCCAAACCCGGCTGGAGGGCATCCCCCTGGTGGTTGTCGTGGACGACAGCTCATTTGCCGCCGCCTCCTGGGACAACTTCCTGTGGACGGCCTTCACCCGCTCCGATCCGGCAACGGACACCTATGGGCTTGGGGTGATCAGTCGGCCCAAACACTGGGGATGTTCGGTCCTGATCATTGACGCCAGACTGAAAACCTATCACGCTCCGCCTCTGGAGACTGATCCCGAGGTGGACAGACGGGTAAGCGCCCTGGGCGCTCCGGGCCAGCCCCTGCACGGCATACTGTAGCCGGGATTTTGCCCTGGCCCCAGGAGCTGCTGCGAACCGCCTGGGCTCATGCCCGCAGGAAAGGAGGAGGTACTCATGAACCGGAAAAAGAACATCTGTACTCCGCACAGCCCATGAATATCATCGTCAACTGGTTCAAGCGCACCTTTTCCGAGCCTCAGCTGGTCATCCTCCTGCTCATTCTGGGGCTTATAGTGGGCACCCTGATGGCCATCGGGCAGTACTTGACCCCGGTCATCGTCAGCCTGGTCCTGGCCTACCTCCTGGAAAGCCTTGTCAAGGGCTTGGAAAAGCGGAAAGTCCCCAGGCGGCCGGCCGTCTATATCGTCTTTGTCCTCTTCCTGCTGGTGTTCGTCTATCTCCTGTTCGGCCTGCTGCCCCAGCTGACCAAGCAAATCGCCCTGTTCATTCAAGACCTGCCGGCCATGATCACCTCCTGGCAAAACGAGCTACAGCGCCTTCCTGAACGCTATCCGCAAGTTGTGACCCAACATCAAATCAGCCAGCTGACCGATACCATCGCCAACCAGATGGCCAGTCTGGGCCAGGAGATCCTGTCCATCTCCCTGGCCTCGGTAAAAGGCTTCATCAATGTGCTTATATACAGCATCCTGGTCCCGATCATGGTCTTCTTCTTTCTCAAGGATAAAGACAAGATCGTCCATTTCTTCCGGATGATACTGCCCCAGGACCTGGGTCTGACCCATGAGGTCTGGACCGAAGTCAACCACAAGACCGCCAAGTTCATCCAGGGCAAGCTGTGGGAAATCGTCATTGTCTGGATCGGCAGCTACGTCACCTTTTTCGTGCTTGACCTTCGATTTGCCGTGCTTTTGAGCTTCCTGGTGGGCATCTCGGTCATCGTTCCCTATGTCGGAGCGACCATCATGACCATACCGGTGACCCTGGTGGCCTACTTCCAATGGGGACTTGATCCCCATTTCCTGTACACAGTCATCGCCTACCTGATCATCCAGCTCATTGACGGCAACCTGTTGGCCCCGCTGCTCATGTCGGAAATCGTCAACCTGCACCCTGTGGCGGTCATCATCGGCATCCTTGTTTTCGGCGGCCTGTGGGGATTCTGGGGGGTCTTTTTCGCCATCCCTCTGGCGACTCTGATCCATGCCATCCTCAAGGCTTGGCCCAAATACCCGCGGTCCGATCCGGCAACCGACCCGGGCACGACAAATCAAACCTGAGGGGTTCACCATGCAAGACACTTATGGAGTCTATTACTACCCTATCCCGGGGCACAAATCCATCCGGATGTACGTCCGGCAAAATCAGGAGGTCATTGAGTTCAGGCTGCACAACGACAACGACCCCCAAATGTGGGCCGAGCACGGCTGGCTGACCTACGAAGCAGTGCGCCAGGCCGCAGAGATGTATGACCGGCGAAACGGAAATGACCCCCTGCGCCTCTATGACTTCGACGTGGCCCTGAATGTGCTCAAAGATGCCCACAACTGATCCTGCTCACCCCATTGGCCGCGCTTCCAGCGTGGCCCGGGCCAATTGTATGTTGGGATAATCCAAATCGAAATCGGGATGGCTATCCAAACCGAAAGAATATGTCATTCGGTCAGGAGGCACCTTAAGCTTATGGATATCGATCCCGATAGGGATGACGAACCCGAAGAAAGAAAATCACAACAAACGGATGCACTGGACGCTCATTCTTCGCGCCAGTGATCCTCTGCAATAGAAAGCCGTTGCGCAGAGGTTCGAGGCCTGAGGAGACACCCGGCTGGGCCTGCCCGTCAATCGCGACAGCTCATCCCCCTTGAGCTGCGGCTCAAAAAAAGATAGGATCCAGCGTGGCAAGAAGAATCAGGGCTTAACATCCGATCCGTATGTGGCCCATCCCACTAGGAACGTCCGGCTGCGGGGGATCCGATGCGCATCTTTGTACTCGGCGGCACCGGCTTTATCGGCCGCCATCTTCTCTCCCATCTTCTCGGTCAAGGGCACGAGCTGCTCATCCTCAGCCGATCACCCAAACCCGAACTGGAACAGGCCGGGGCCAAAGTTGTGGATGGCAATCCCATGCAGACCGGGGCATGGCAGCAGGAAGCAGCCGGATGCGACGCGATGGTCAATCTGGTAGGAAGGAATATCTTCGACCGCTGGTCTGAGAAGGTAAAACAGGAGATCCTGGACTCCAGGATACAGGCCACGAACATGGCTGTGCAGGCCGTCGAGCAGGCAGACGGCCACAAGCCGGTCCTGATCAACGCCAATGCCACAGGGTACTACCCCTTTGCTGCAGCTGACCATCCCTTTGATGAAGCCGGGCCGGCTGGCGATCACTTTCTGGCCCGGGTCTGCGTGGCCTGGCAAGAGGCGGCCTTGCGGGCCGCATCCCTGGGATCACGGGTGGTCATTGCCCGGTTCGCTCCGGTACTGGCAGCTGACGGCGGCATGCTGGATCTTGTTCTGCCCGTATTCTCCAAGGGAGTGGGCGGCCGGATAGGAAACGGCCGCCAGCCCTTTCCCTGGGTTCACGTCCAGGATCTGGTCCGGGCCCTGGAGCTGAGTCTGACCACAGAGGATATCCATGGACCGGTCAATGTCTGTGCCCCGCAGGTCGTCACCAACGCCGAATTCACCAAGGCTCTGGCCCGGGCCGTCCACCGGCCGGCACTCTTGCCGGTTCCGGAGTTCGCCCTTCGCCTGCGCTTTGGCCAGTTGGCCGAGACCCTGAGCAAGGGGCAGGCCGTCATACCAGCGGTCTTGCAAAATCAAGGATTTACATTTATGTACTCGGATATTGAGGCCACTTTGCAGGAGATTGCAGCCCAGAGAGACTAAGGAAGCGACCAGTCCGTGTTCAAATTCAAATCCCCCCATCCTGTTGAGGAAAAAGGCGTATGAGCAAAAATAAGTGGATTGACGACCTGGATGATCTGGACGATCTGGAGACTCCTCCGGAAAAGGAATCCGGTTCTTTTTCCCTGGCAGAATGGTTCTCCAATCTTGGGCAGACCCCGCATCTTCCATGGATTGCCGCCGGGATAGCCGGGGTCCTTCTGGTTATCGGACTGACCCTGTTTTGGGGCGACGACGAACAGGATGGAGCATCCCCGCCTTCTTCAGCTACGCTCGGGGCCAAGGATATGCAGGAGGTCAGCACCAGGCTGGAAAATCTGGAGGCCAGGGTCTCCAGCTTGGCCTCCAGAATAAAAACCTCCGGCCAGAATCAATCCTCCGGAGATCTGGACGAGACCCTCGAGTCTCTGGGCATGCAGCTTCAAAACCTGGAGAACGACTTCACCCGGTTTAAGAAACAGGTCTCTTCCCAGATCTCCGCCCTGCAAGACAAAGCCCCCGCCCAGGCTTCCGCCGGCTCCCCAGACTCTGGGTCCAGCCCAGGATCTGGCCAGGATGGTCAAGAGGTCTACACGGTCAAGAAAGGAGACAATCTGTACCGCATCGGACTGAAGTTCGATGTCAGTGTTGAGCAGCTCCGGTCCTGGAACAATCTCTCCCCGGACTCGGAGATCTTTCCCGGCCAAAAGCTCACCGTCAGTGCTCAATGATCCCGGCTGCAGACAAAGCTACAGCAGAGTCCCCAACATACAAGCAAGGAGAGGGAGCATGCCCAATGAGTCTCAGATTGGACAGCGCCTGGATAGGCTGGAAGAGCATCTCAAAGAGGAGAATCCAATCCTCCAGGATGTGGTTCAAAGCTTTCGCAAGTTGGACGTCATAGGCCATAGCATAGGCTTTCTCGACCAGGACGAGTCCTTTGCCACCCGCACCCCATGGTGGCCGCTGATCGCCGTTTTGGGCACCTATTCCTCCGGAAAGTCCACATTCATCAACTCCTATCTGGGATACAAGCTGCAGACCACCGGCAACCAGGCTGTGGACGACAAGTTTACCGTTATCTCCTATTCCCCGGACGAGTCCATCCACACCCTCCCCGGAGTGGCCCTGGACTCGGATCCCCGCTTTCCCCTCTACGGCATCGGCCAGGCGATTGAAAAAGCGGCCCCGGGCCAGGGCAAGCACGTGGATTCCTTTGTCCAGCTCAAGACCTGCCCCAGCTCCAAAACCAAAGGCAAGATCCTGGTCGATTCCCCTGGATTTGATGCCGACGCCCAGCGCACAGCAACCCTGCGGATCACCGACCGGATCATCGATCTCTCCGACCTGGTCCTGGTCTTTTTCGATGCCCGCCATCCTGAATCCGGCTCCATGCGCGACACCCTCAAGCATCTGGTCCAGGACACCATTCAACGCAAGGATTCGACCAAGTTCCTGTACATCCTCAATCAGATCGACGTCACTGCCAAAGAGGACAACCCGGAACAGGTCTTTGCCGCCTGGCAAAGGGCCCTGGCCGAACATGGACTGACCGCCGGACAGTACTACAGCATCTACAACCCGGATGTGGCCGTGCCTATTGAGGACGAGGCCACCAGAGGCCGCTTTGAGCGCAAACGGGACCTGGATCTGGAAAGGATCACCAAGCGGATAGAAGAAGTGCGGGTGGAGCGCGCCTACCGGATTGTTGGCATGCTGGAAGAATCCGCCCGGTACCTGATGTCCGGACTGACCCCCCAGGTCACCTCTTTCCTCAATGCCTGGAGGCGGCAGGTGCTGAACACCGAACTGGCCCTGGCAGCCGCAGCCATTATCCTTCTGGCAGCAGGATCCCTGTACTTTCAGGGAATGGACGGCCTGAACAGCCTCCTCGGCTTTCCGGCCCAGGTCGCCTCCAGCGGCTGGCTGCAGGCTCTGTGCGTCATTGTCCTTCTTGCCCTGATCTGGGGGCATTTCACCCTGCGGAAAGTCCTCGGCCGCCGGCTGATTGCCAAAACCGTGGGCTCCATCAAGGACCCGAAGCTGAAAAAGCGGATGCAGCGGATATTGAACAAGAACATCTCCTGGTGGCGGAGCATCTTTCACACCCGGCCGGCAGGGCTGCACACCGCGAATCAAAAGAAGCTGGAGGCCATTATTGCCCAAGGACGGCAATACATCCAAAAGCTGAACGACACCTTCACCAACCCCTCGGGAAGCGGGCAGGAAGATGTTTCCCAGGGTGCTAGCGCCTGGGCATCCCCCGAGAAGGAAGCCTAGCCCGCATTCGGCTCCATGATCCAGGGTTCCTTTGCGCTGGCATTCGGCCTGACTCTGGGCGCCGGATTGGCCACAGGGATTGGAAGCGCCCTGGCATTCTTGTCCAGGGAGACGAGCCCCAAGTTCCTGTCCGGCGCCCTGGGCTTTTCCGCCGGGGTGATGATCTACGTCTCCTTTGTGGAGATCCTGCCCAAGGCCCATTCCTCCATGGTCGATTCCCTGGGGCCGTCCTTGGGGGAATGGGCGGCAATCGCCGCCTTCTTTGCCGGCATTGGGTTGATGGCGGTCATCGACAGCCTGGTCCCCTCCTACGAAAATCCCCATGAAGCCCACCGCATCGACGCGCTGTACGACGCGTCGCAGCAGATGGCCTATCGCAAGCTTCTCCGAACCGGCATGTTCACCGCCCTGGCCATTTCCCTGCACAATTTTCCTGAGGGTCTGGCCACCTTCACCGCCACCCTGAAGGACCCCAGCCTGGGACTGCCCATTGCGGTGGCCATCGCCATCCACAACATCCCAGAAGGGATTGCAGTCAGTGTCCCTTTGTACTATGCCACGAACAGCAAAGCCAAGGCCTTTTTTCTCTCCCTCCTGTCCGGGATAGCCGAGCCCCTGGGGGCCAGTGTCGGGTACCTTCTGCTTCTCCCCTTCCTCAATGATGCTGTGTTCGGGCTTGTCTTCGCCGGCGTCGCAGGGCTGATGGTCTATATTTCCCTGGATGAGCTGCTGCCCACTGCTGAAGAGTACGGGGAGCACCATGTGGCCATAGCCGGTCTGATCATGGGCATGCTGGTCATGGCCGTCAGCCTGCTTATCCTGTAGGCTGTCCAGTGGGGGCGGGACAGGGCTGAAGGCGCACTCCGCTCCCGGTTCGGATCACCTTCAGGCCCAGATTGGGCAGAACGGAGGCCAGGCTGCGTCCCAGGATGAACTCCAGCTCCCGCTCCGTCGCCCCGGCCCGGTCCCGAAGCCCCTGGCGCATCCCCTGGTCCACGTGCACCATATCCGCCAGCTCTCCGGCCTGAAAGCAGTCCGGATCCTGTGCGACCAGAGCCACCAACTCCATGATCCTGGACCAGGGGCAGAGCCTTTCATGTTCAGCAATGACTTGGGCCAGGGCCGAGTGCTCTGAAATAAGATCCGCGCGCCTCACCCGGCCCTGGTCGTAAATGTGGATCAGCCCCTCCGGCTCCCAGCAGGCGAAGGCCCGGCATTCCAAAGGTCGGCGGGCGTAGATTCGGCAGGCCCGTTGCCCATGGTCGTAGAAGATGCAGGCCCTGGATTGGGGCAGAGAACGGATGCGGACCATTTCCTGGTCCAGGGAGGCGATCCTGTCCTGGACATTGTCGTAGACCTTTTCACCCTTCCGAAAGGTGATCAGGTCCCCTCTGCGCAGGACGGAATCGGTATACAAGGGCCTGTCCTGGAGGTGCAGGGCCGGAGGGTTGCTCCGGCAGCATCCGCCGCACCGCTGACAGGACAAAATGCTCTGCCTATCCGCATCAGGATGGGCCATGTGCTTTCCTTTGTGTTCACTTTGCAATCACCAAACCGGGATACACAATGTCTTTGAGCTGGCTTGAGCCTTTTCTGCCCTGGATCTTGGCCCTGGCTTCCGTCTCGCTTCTGCTTTTTGCAGCCAGCCTCCTGATCATCCCCTGGCTGATCATCCGTCTCCCGGCGGCATATTTTCATCCCGAGACCCGCAGGCCGTTGCGCAGGACATCCGCATATCCGAAGCTGAGCTTCCTGCTTACCCTGCTCAAGAACATGATCGGGGTGCTTTGTATTGCGGCCGGCCTGGCCATGCTCCTGCTCCCCGGGCAGGGGCTGATCACCATTCTGATCGGGATCACCTTCACCAACTTTCCGGGAAAGTTCCGGTTGGAGCAGAGCCTTGCCCGGCGCAGAAGCATTCTCAGGGCCATGAACTGGATCCGGAACAAGGCTCACCGCCCGCCGCTTGTTCCTCCCCCGGACAAGGATCCGGACTGAGCCCCGCCCCCCATGCTTCTGCGCATTCACAGGCAATTATTATGAAAGCGCAATGAAAGAACTACATGTCGCACCCATTTGCATGAAAAACTGCTATGAGTGAATAGTTGAGATAATCCAAATCGAAATCGGGATCGCTATCGAAATCGAAAGAATATGTCATTCGGTGCAGCAGGAACCCGCAGTTTATGGATATCGATCCCGATAGCGATTGCGAAACCGAAGAAAGAAAATCACAACAATGGGTAAGCACTTTCAATCGGGATTGAAATCGTTTGTATGTTTCGTTAGCGCAAGCGTGCCCCTCAGGGCATGTGGGTTTGTAGGTCTGTATATGCCGGCCGGACCCTGCAGGCCTCAGGAAAAGATCCAGTCCTTCACTCCCTTGGCCTCTTGTGCCCAGGCTGATCCCAGCCTGAGCTGAACAAAGCTGACAAAAACCAGATCAATGACCTCCAGGCATTTGTCGATCAGATACATCTTTTCCAAAAACCGGGCATCCGGGTCTTCGCCTTCCTCCACCTTCAGCTCAACCTTGGGAGTGCGCAGCCCGCTGAGGGCGAAATCCTCGGCCCGAAGCTGCACCTGCCAGGCATGATCGTCCATCTCCATGTGTATCCGGGCCTGGTTCACCTTCTTCCCGGTCCGCAGCCCCAGCCTGGCCTCCTGCAGCCTGGATTGAGGGCCGGCACTGGTGGCCGTATCCCTGCTCTCGCCCTCGCCGCCCTGCACCGCCACCCGCTGGGTCATGGACACAAGCACTGTCTCCCCGGTGGCCAAGGTCCACGTCCCCCTGCCGGTTTCGGTACAAAACCACAGCCAGGTCAAAAAGTCCTGGCCGATAAACGGAGACAGAAGCTCTGCTTTGTGCACATCAACATCCGGCATGCTGCACTCCTGAGAATTGATATTTCATGTCTGGATCGCGGGCTTCCCGCCGCAGTGGAGAAGGAGGGAGCAGAAAAGAATGGTCGTCCCGGTCGTGACAAGTCACTGACCACGGCGCATGGTGCGAGAGGGGAGATTCGAACTCCCACGGGAAACCCGCCAGATCCTAAGTCTGGTGCGTCTACCAGTTCCGCCACTCTCGCACTCGGCCAGGCCGGAGGCAAAGTAATTCGAGGCGCTGGGGTTGTCAACACAGAGCCCAAAACGGACACCAGGATCACGCCGCGCTAGCCGTCATTTCGGGATGCGGTTTCCCGCAGGCGGTGCTCGAGATGAGTGTACCGCCTGGATCCGCTGATATTGTTCAGCCCCAGGCCCAGGGCCTTTTTGCTTCCCACCAGCACGGCCAACCGCTTGGCCCTGGTCAGAGCGGTATATATGAGGTTACGCTGCAACAGAAGATAGTGCTGGGTGACCACAGGGACGATCACCGCCGGATACTCGCTCCCCTGGGATTTGTGGACGCTGATACAGTAAGCCAAAGACAGCTCGTCGAACTCGTTCTGGGTGTAGCGCACCCGGACATCGTCGAACTCAACGATCAGCTCCCCTTCGTCCTGATCAAACCCCCGCACCCAGCCCAGGTCTCCATTAAACACCTCTTTGTCATAGTTGTTCCTGGTCTGCAGGACCCGGTCCCCGATCCGAAAGGCCCGGTTCCCACTGCGCACCTCTCGGCCTGATGGATTGAGCATCTCCTGCAGCCGGGCGTTGAGCTCCTGGGTTCCGACCAGGCCCTTGTGCATAGGGGTCAGGACCTGCACCTCCCGGACCGGATCCAAGCGGTAGATCTTCGGAATCCGTTCGCAGACCATGTACAGTATGAGCTCCTGGACCTTCTGGACGTCGTCTTGCTGGACCCAGAAGAAATCGGCCTGCGGCGGGGCCAGGGGGCTGGCCTGGGGAAATTTACCCTGGTTTATGCGGTGGGCGTTGACCACCACCATGCTCTCCTGGGCCTGACGGAAGATATGGGTCAAAACCGTGGTCGGCAGGGCTTGGCTGTTGATCAGATCGGCCAAAATATGACCCGGCCCTACCGATGGCAGCTGATGGACGTCTCCGACCAGGATGAGCTTGCAGGTCAAGGGCAAGGCCCGCAGCAGATGGACAAAGAGCTGGCAGTCAAGCATGGATGCCTCATCCACCAGGACTGCGTCGGCCTTGAGCTTTTTGTCCTCGTTGTGGGCGAACCCCTCTCCAGGGGAAAACCCGAGCATCCGGTGCAGGGTCTGGGCCCAGGACCCGGTGGCTTCGGCCAGCCTCTTGGCCGCCCGTCCGGTGGGCGCTGCCAGCAGGACCTTCATCTGCAGACGGCGCAGGACGGTGACGATAATCGTGGTCAGAGTGGTCTTGCCCGTTCCAGGACCGCCGGTTATGATCGCGGTCTTGTGCAGACAGGCCTTCTCCATGGCCTCCAGCTGCTCAGCGGAAAACTCCAGCTTCGAGGACCGGGTCAGGCGGGTGATTTGAGTCCGAACCTTGGCCTCGTCCACCGCGGATGGATGGGAGGACAGATCCCCAAGCCTGGCGGCGATCTCCTTCTCCCAGCGGTAGAAATGGTGCAAGAACACCGCCTGCTGGACATCCTGCTCCGGAAGATCCACCACCCGGATCCGCTTTTTCTCTTCCAGTCTGGCCAGAGCCTGATCCAGGCCCTCAGCAGGCACGTGATCCCCCACCTTGTACACTTTGTCCATCAGCTCGTGCCGGGGACAGAAAAGGTGTCCGGCCTCGCTGTGCTGAAACAGGGTATAGATCAGCAGGGCCTCCAGGCGCTGGGGGCTGTCCAGGGAAAAACCGAGCTTTAGGGCCATCTTGTCCGCAGTCTTGAATCCGATCCCCCGGATCTCGTAGGCCAGGTCGTAGGGATTCTGGGTCAGCTTGTGCACTGCGTTTGCGCCGTAGTGCTTAAAGATGCGTCCGGCATAGGTGGTGGGAACCTCATGGGTCTGCAGAAAGAGCATCAAGGACCGGATCTCCCGTTGCGCGGCCCAGGACTGGACCATTCGCTCCAGCTTCTTGGGCCCGATGCCTTCCACCTCCAGCAGGCGTTCCGGATCCTGATCCAGCAGATCGAGCACCTCAGTGCCGAAGGCGTCAACCAGGCGCTGGGCCAGGGACGGACCCAGGCCCTTGATCATTCCCGAGCCCAGATACCGCTTGATCCCGTTCAAGCTGGCCGGGACCATCTGCTCCCAGGATTGGGCCTGGAACTGCCGACCGAACTTGGGGTGCTCCTGCCAGTGTCCGGATACTAAGAGCCCTTCTCCGGGAACCACATTCCCCAGCCCGCCGACCACAGTGACCAATCCCGGCTGATCCGAGGCTTTCAGGCGCAGGACCACGTATCCGGTCTCCGGATTGTGAAACAGGACCGTTTGTACCTCGCCGCGCAGATTCTCCACTGACATGCTCCCCACGTGTTCACCGGCCCAGGGTATGCCTATGCTCAGCCCAGGGCCTGCCGGTAGGTCATGGATTGCTTCAAGGTCTCCCGATCCATGTATTTCAGATCAGAACCCACCGGAATGCCTTGAGCCAGGCGGGTGATTCGAATCCCCGGGAAATCCCGGTGCACCAGATTGCGCACATAGGACTCGGTGGTCTCGCCTTCCCGGGTGGTTCCCAGCCCCAGAACAACCTCCTGAACCAGTCCCTGTGCCAAGCGGGTGTGCAGGAGATCAAAGGCCAGCTGATCGGCATCGATCCCGTCCAAGGGAGAGAGCAGCCCACCCAGAACAAAATATTTGCCCTGATAGAATCCGGCCTCGTCAATGGCCAGCAGGGAGTCCCAGTCCGCCACAACGCACAGCAGTCCGTCGTCTCGACGCGGATCGCTGCAAACCGGACAGGGATCGGTTTCAGTCAGACTACGGCACTGGCTGCACACGCAGAGCTGGCTCCGCAGATCGCAGATCGCCCGCCCCAGGCCGCGGGCCTTTTCCTCCGGCCAGCTGAGCAGGGTCAATCCAATCCGCAGAGCCGACTTCCGGCCCACTCCGGGCAGGGCAGCCAGCTGATCAACCAGGGTTTGCAGTGCCTGCGGCAATCGATCCATAAATATGCCGTCATCTCCCCGGGGACCTGCAGGCCCCCGGGCGGTAAGAGGTTCAAAGCGCACACGCCGCGGCCCGAAGAGCATCCGGGATGCTACATCAGCCCCGGGATCTTCATTCCTCCGGTCAGCTGGGACATCTCCCCTTCCGCCATCTCTCTGGCCTTCTTCAAGGCCTCATTGGACGCAGCATGGATCAGGTCCTGCAACATGGTCACATCCTGAGGATCAACAACCGCCGGATCGATCCGGACCGAAACGATCTGCAGCGCCCCGCTGGCCGTGACCGTGACCATCCCTCCCCCGGCACTGGCCTCCACCGTCTTCTTGGCCAGCTCTTCCTGCATGTCGGCCATCTTCTTCTGCATCTCCTGCGCCTGGCGCATGATATCATTGAGTCCCATTGATCACCCCTTGATCATCATTTCGTCGTTCCAGCGGGAGGGCCGCTGCCCCATCCCGCATGTCGTGTTTGGTTCGTGGCCCCAGTCCAATACCATTTGCTGCGTATGTGTGTGCCGTCTCTCTCGTGCGGCCCGCACCCTCTTCTGATCCCGCCCAAAACTGAATACCGGAGCGCGAATCACCCGTTCTCTGGTCCGGACCCGTGGTCCGCCTGTTCGGTCTGCACATCCACAATCCGGGCCGCAAAACGCTCAATGGCCTCCTGGACCATGGGCTCGTTCAGGATTTTTTTTTTCCCCTCCTGCTGATTCTGGGTCCCACCCTGATCCATTCGGCAGACCCGGATCTCCATCCGGGATCCGAAATACTCCTCGGCCCGCTCCTGCAGCCAGGCCACCTTGTCCCTGTCCTGCAGACGCTGGGCCATATACCCTGGACAGTAGAGCTCAAGCCGGCTGCCGTTTGCATGCCCCTGGATGAGATGCAGGTGGGACAGGGGCTTGTCCTTTCTGGACCGCACCGAGGCCAAAAATCCCTCCCAGTCCCTGCTGCCAGTCGACGCGCCGTTCCCGGACTGCCTCTCCGCCCCGGACGCGGGACCTGCCTCGGGTGGGCCTCCAGGAGCGCGCTTTTTGCCCTCGGCTTGGGAACCGGGGACCTTTTTCCGCCTGGAGGGTGCGCTGCCTCCTTCCTGGCCCACCCCGACCAGCTCGGGCAGAAACGCGAGGTTCATGAGCATCAGCTCCAGGGCCAGGGCCGGATCCGGGCTGGAGACAACCCGTCTCTGGCCTTCCAGGGTCATCTGCCAGGCGGCATGGATCTGGCGCATGCTGATAGCATCGGCTCTTTTTAGCCATTGCCTGGCCTCTTCCTCCGGCATGTCCAGCAGGGGTATGCCTTGCTCGCCGGTCTGCTTCAGGATAAACAGGTTCCGCCAGGCCAGGGCCAGATCCTGAAGGAAAAAGCCGATATCCAACCCCTGATCCAGCAGCTGCCGGACCAGATTCACAACAGCGGCGCAGTCTTGGTCTGCCAGGGACTGGACACACTCCTGCATCAGCTCCTGGCCGGCCAGACCGAGCAAGGACTGGACCGCCGGGGTCGAAATCTCCTCCTGTCCCAAGGCCATGACCTGCCCCAACAGGGACAGGCAATCCCGGACACTTCCGCCCCCCTTGCGGGCCAGCACCCTCAGGGCGGAAGACTCGTAGGCCATGCCCTGCTCCTCGAGGATCCATCCCATGTGCCCTTCCAGGACCTGCTGCTCCACCCGCTTGAAGACCAGATGCTGACAGCGGCTGACAATAGTGGCCGGGAACTTGTGCGGCTCGGTGGTGGCCAGGATGAAACACACGTGGCCCGGCGGTTCCTCCAGGGTCTTGAGCAGGGCGTTGAAGGCGGAGCGGGAGAGCATGTGGGCTTCATCAATGATCACTACCTTATAGCGGCAGTGCAGCGGGGCATAGCTCACATCCTCGGTCAGCTTGCGGACATGATCCACCCCGGTGTGCGAGGCGCCGTCGATCTCGGCCACATCCAGGCTTGTGCCCTGGGTGATCTGACGGCAGTACTCGCAGGTATTGCACGGCTCCGTCCCCGGTCCCTGGCTGCAGTTGATGGCCTTGGCCAGGATGCGGGCCACAGTTGTCTTGCCCACCCCCCTGGTGCCGCTGAACATATAGGCCGGAGCCACCCTGCCCTCCCCGGCGGCCCGGGACAGGATCTGGGTCACCGCCTCCTGCCCCACAACCTGGGAAAAGAGCTGGGGCCGATAGGCCGCAGTCAGGTGCGTCTGAGCCATATCCGTTTGCTTCGCTCCCGGTTCTTGCCCGCAGCCCACTTGGCTGACGGCGTCCACCACCTCATGGGCTACTCCAGACCGAAATGGGTCAACCATCCGGCGTACTTCAAGTTGTCCCCGTGGACCACTCGGAAGAACTCCTGCTGCAGGAGCTTGGTCACCGCTCCGGCCTCTCCAGGTCCGATCTTGCGCCGGTCAAGCTCCCGGATGGGGGTCACCTCGGCCGCGGTTCCGCAGAAAAAGGCCTCGTCCGCGGTGTAGATCTCATCCCTGGTGAACCGCTGCTCCTGGACCCGGTAGCCCATATCCCGGGCCAGGGTTATCAGGCAGTCTCTGGTGATCCCGGGCAGGACCGGCCCCAGGGGCGGGGTTTTCAGCACACTCTTTTTGACGATGAAGATGTTCTCCCCCGAGGCTTCGGCTACATAGCCGTCCACATCCAGAAGCAGGGACTCGTCGTATCCATCGGCCAAGGCCTCCCGTTTGGCCAGGACGGAGTTGACATAGTTCCCGCAGACCTTGGCCTTGGTCATCATCACGTTCACATGATGCCGGGTGAAGCTGGAGGTCTTCACCGTGATCCCTTTCTGCAGGGCCTCGTCGCCCAGGTAGGCGCCCCAGGGCCAGACAGCGATGATCACATGCACGGGGTTGTCCCCGGGATAGACCCCCATGGCTCCGTCGCCGATAAAGGCCAGCGGACGGACATAGCCCTCCTGCAGCCCGTTGGTCCGCAGGGTATCCAGGATGGCCTGGCTGATCTCTTCCCGGGAAAAGGGGATCTCCATCTGGACCACCTTGGCCGAATCGAAAAAGCGGTCCACATGCTCCTCCAGGCGCAACACTGCCGAGGAACCGTCAGAGCACCGATAGCAGCGGATGCCTTCAAACACGCCCACCCCATAATGCAGGGTATGGGTCAGGACGTGGACATTGGCCTCCCCCCAGGGGACAAACCGGCCGTCAAACCATATCTGCTCCGTCTTTTGAACCATGAAGCACGCTCCTCTTTGTGCGGGAATAGGGTTTATTCAGACATGTTCTCAGGGAAATGTTCTGTGCGTCCGCGGCCTCATCCCTGGCTGGTCCGGAAGACGAGACTGATCGGGGTCATGCTCAACCCGAAACGCTTGCGGATCTGTTTCTCCAGATACTTGGCATAGTTTTCCTTCAACAGGCCCCGGTCGTTCATGAAAAATACAAAGGTGGGCGGAGTGGACTCGGCCTGGGTCAAATAATAGAACTTGGCCCTGCGCCCCTTGACCACCGGAGGCTGGTGTCTGGATGTCATCTCTTGCAGGACCCGGTTCAGCTCCCCGGTGGTCACCCGCTGTCCGCACTCGGCCCACAGCTTTTCGGCCAGAGGCAGAAGACCGCCCAATCCAGCCCGGGTCACGCTGGAGGTGGCAATGACCGGGACGTGGGGACAAAACCTGAGTTCCTGTTCAAAATATGCCTTGACCTTCGGCCTTTGAGGTCTGGAGATGAGGTCGATCTTGTTCAGGGCCAGGATCAAGGGCGTCTTTTCCTTGTCCAGAAAGGACAACAGCCTCTTGTCCTGAACACTGAGCGGCTGGGCGGCATCAACCACCAGAATGGTCACTTGGGCCCGCTTGCTGCTTTTCAGGGCCCGCAGGACACTGTAGCGTTCCAGGGAATCCCGGATCCGGCTCTTGCGCCGGACCCCAGCTGTATCCACAAACAGATACCTGCTCTCCCCCCGGTCCAGGACCACATCCACGCTGTCCCTGGTGGTCCCGGCATCAGGACTGACAATAAGCCGTTTTTCTCCCAACAGGGTATTGATCAAGGAGGACTTGCCCACATTGGGCCGTCCCAGGAGGGCGAGACTCAGATCCGGATGGGTCTTCTGAGCATCGGATGTCTCCGCGCTTTGTTCCGGCAGGCGCTGCATGATGGCCTGAACAAGAAAAGGACAGCCGTATCCATGGGCTGCAGACACGGCGGTCATCTCCAGCCCCAGGGCGTGAAAGTCCGCCAGGCACCCTGTCTCCTGCTCCGGACCGTCCACCTTGTTGACCACGAGAAGCACCGGCTTCCGGCTCCGGCGAATGAGCACGGCCAGCTCCTGGTCAATGGGGGACAGCCCTTTCTTGCCGTCCACGACCAGAAGGATGAGCTGGGCCTCATCGATGGCCTCCCTGGCCTGCTCCATGATCGTGGACTGGAGGTGCTCTTCGGATTCCGGCTCAATGCCCCCTGTATCCACCAGGGCGAAGCAGCGCTCCTCGGCCTGCACCTGGCCGTACATCCGGTCCCTGGTCACGCCGGGCCGGTCGTGGGTCAGGGCCTTGTTCTGCCGCAGGAGACGGTTGAAAAGGGTGGACTTGCCCACATTGGTGCGGCCGATGACAGCCACAAGGGGACATGCGTTCATGAAAGGCTCTGGATAAAAAAAGATTTCAGATATCGGGCCCTTGTTTCCCGGAAGAGGTCAGGGGCACGGCCCGTGTCTCCCCTTCCCGGAAAACCGCTCCCTACAGCTCATGCCTCCCGCACCGCCCGGGCGATGTTCTGATCAAAGGGGGGCGACATGATCTCTGTTTCGGTGATGATATGCGTAATCAGCCTGTGCGGGGTGATGTCAAAGGCGTAGTTGAATACAGGGACACCTTCCGGCACAACCCGGGTGGTCTGTACATGGGTCACCTCCCGGGCCGTCCGCTCTTCAATGGGGATGTCCTCCCCGGATTCGGCCCGGGTATCGATTGTGGATATGGGCGCGGCTACGTAAAAAGGGATCCCGTGGGCCTGGGCCAGCAGCCCCAGTCCGTAGGTACCGATCTTGTTGGCCGTGTCCCCGTTGGCCGCAATGCGGTCCGCTCCAACGATAACCGCCTGGATCAGCCCCCGGGACATGAGCAGGGCTGCGGCGTTGTCGCAGGCCACCCGGACCGGGATATCGTCCTGCTGCAGCTCATAGGCCGTCAGCCGGGCCCCCTGCAGGAAGGGCCGTGTCTCGTTGGCCACCACGCCGACCGTCTTGCCGGCGGACTTGGCCGCCCGGATGACGCCCAGGGCCGTCCCGTAGCCACCGGTGGCCAGGGCTCCGGCATTGCAGTGGGTCATGACCGTCCAGCCTTCCTGGATCAGTTCCTGGCCCAAACGGCCCATGGCCTTGTTGGCTACGATATCCTCGTTGTGGATATCCTTCGCCAGCTTGCCCCACATCCAGCGCAGATCGGCAAGGGGGATATCCGGATCGGCCTTCCAGGCCCGGCGCATGCGCTGCACACTGTGCTGCAGGTTCACCGCCGTCGGCCTGGCCCGGCTCAAGCGGTCCAGCTTTTCATCCAGCCGCTTCTGCCAGGTGCGATCCGAGGGATCCAGGGAGGCCGCGCCCAGACAGCAGGCATAGGCTGCGCTGACCCCTATGGCCGGGGCTCCCCGGACCACCATGTCCTGCAGAGCTGCAATCACGTCCTGCACCCTGCGGCAGACGAACCACTTTTCCCGGTCCGGCAGGAAGCGCTGATCCAACAGCAGCAGGGCCGGTTCGGATTCCGAAAATCTGATATGTCGCTTCATAGACGGAACCGCAAAAGGTCGATTGGTGTCAACGATGAGCCAAGCTGGAGCCCGTAACCAATTGATTTTGGTTCTTCGACCTAGCCTGTGGATTTTTGGAGTCTGCCATCTCTTCTGTGTGCAATTCCATTTTCTGTGTCGAAGGGCCTTGATTTTTCTGTCCTCTGTGCTCTGTCTTCTGCGCCTGCAACTCTGCCCTTGGCAGGCACATCTTCATGCTCCCGGGCCCATGGTAAAGGTGCGGCGCTCTATCTGTCAGCCCCGTTTGGCTTCCAGCTTGGCCTCAAGCAGGGAGTTGACCATTTTGGGATTGGCCTGCCCCTTGGTCTTTTTCATTACCTGGCCCATGAAAAAACTGAGCAGCTTGGATTTTCCGCCCAGATAGGACTGCACTTCCTCCGGATTCTCGTCCAGGACTTCGTCCACCACCTGGTCCAGCTCCCCCTGATCCGAGATCTGGGACAACCCCCTGGCCTGTACATAGGTTTCCGGGTCCTCTCCGGACGTGAACAGCTCGGGGAAGATCTGTTTTCCGATGGTGTTGCTGATCGTACCCCGGGCGATAAGATTGATCAATGCCGCCAGCTGCTCCGGGCGCAAAGAGACCTGGGCGGCCTTCATGTCCCGTTCTTTGAGCTCGCGCTGCATCTCGGTCAGCATCCAGTTGCTCACCTCTTTGGGCCCGGCCTGAGCAGCCGCGGCTTCAAAATAGTCGGCCAGGTCCTGCTCCTGGGTCAACAGCCGGGCATCTGCGGAGGACAGGCCGTAGGCCTGTGCAAACCTCCGGGCCTTGGTCCGGGGCAACTCAGGCAGCCCTTCCCGCCAGGCTTTGAGCTCCTCTTCGTCCACAGCCACCGGCACCAGGTCCGGATCGGGAAAGTATCGATAGTCGTGGGCCTCTTCCTTGCCCCGCATCGGTCTGGTTTGCCCCTTGTCCTGATCAAAAAGCCTGGTCTCCTGGACCACCTCCTCGCCGTCCTCCACCAGGGCGACCTGCCGGGAGATCTCGTATTCCAGGGCCTTGTGCACATGACGGAAAGAATTCATGTTCTTCAGTTCCGCCCTGGTTCCCAGCCCGGTATCGCCCCGGGGCCGGATGGACACGTTCGCGTCGCAGCGGAAGTTTCCCTCTTCCATATTCGCGTCGCTGATTCCCAGATAGAGCAGAATGCTCCGCAGTCCCTTCAGATAGGCCACAGCCTCGTCAGCTGAGGCCAGATCCGGACCGCTGACGATCTCGATCAGGGGGACCCCGGTCCGATTGAGATCCACAAAGCTCATGTTCTCCGCCGGGGAGTGAATGGATTTTCCCGCATCGTCCTCCATGTGAATGCGCACAATCCCCACCCTCTTCTCCCCGGCCTCGGTCTCGATATCCAGATGGCCGTTCTCGGCCAGGGGGATTTCGTACTGCGAGATCTGATATCCCTTGGGCAGGTCGGGATAGAAATAGTTCTTGCGGGCGAAGATCGAGCGCCGATTGACTGTACAGTCCACAGCCAGGGCCATCTTGGCTGCATACTCCACGGCCTTCTTGTTCATGACCGGCAGGGCTCCGGGCATGCCGGCGCAGACCGGACAAACATGGGAGTTCGGCTCCTGCCCGAAGCGGGTGGAGCAGGCACAGAACAGCTTGGACTTGGTGCTCAGTTGGGCATGGACTTCCAGTCCAATTACAGCTTCAAACCACATTGATCACTCCTAAGGGATCTCAAACGCCCTTCGGCCACTGGGGACGATGGACCGGCATTTCTCTGCCCTGTCTCCGCACAAGACCGCCGGCTGTATTCGCGTCCTGCATTCCGATACGCGTCCAGCAGCTCCGGCGCCCTGTACTGCATCAGGCGGGCCTAGTGTTTCGAGGTAAGCACGGTCCTGGACACCAGGACCCCGAGCCGGCCGCGGGTCTTCAGCCGTCCGGCAACCCGGGCCGCCTGTGCACCGCTGCCGCAGTACAGATCCACGTGCCGTCCGGTGATGGCTCCGCCCACATCCTGGGCCAGACCGAAACCAGAGAGTGTATCTTTGCTTGCAGAACCTGGCAAGTCCACTTCCATGGCCAGCAGTGCCCCCAGGGGGAGTAACGACGGATCGGTGGCCAGGCTGACCCTGGGAGTCAGCACCCGGCCCAGAGCCCCATACGGCCCGTTTGACCGCAGCCGGAAGAACACGTAGCTGGGATTGGTGTACAAAATCTCGGGCATCAATTCCGGATGCTGGTCCAGGAAGGCCCGGATGGACTGCATACTCAAGCCCTCATAGCTCATGTGCCCCCTGTCCACCAAAACCCGGCCCAGGGAAACGTACTCCCGGCCGTTCTTTCCGGCGTAGCCGATGTGAGCCGTTTCCCCGTCGGGAAGCTGCAGCTGCCCGGAGCCCTGGATCTGCAAAAAAAAGACATCCACCGCATCCCGGGCCCAGGCCACAACCTCGGCCTTTTCTTCCAGAACATCCCGGCCGTCGATCTCGGCCCGGGTATGATAGGGCACAGCCTCTCCGTCAGCAATCCGGTATATCAGGCTCTGCCCCTTCCATCTGGGATGAAAACGGCCCAGATCCACGCGCTGCAGATCCTCGGGCGGGGCATACAGGGGGTGGGGATAGCCGGGAGCCTGCTCAAGGCTGGCTTGGAGCCTGGGCTGGTAGTAGCCGGTAAACATTGGACCGGGGCGCAGCTGATACAGGACGAACTCCCGTTCCAGCAGCCCGGGATCGGCCTGCAGGTCCGGGAGGATGCGCAGCATGTGGCCCAGTGTGGCCTGCAAGTCCCCCACTGTCAGGGTCAGTTCCGGGGTGTCCAGGACAGTCTCTTCACTGTTCCGGCCCTGCAGGGCATCCAGAGTGCGTTCCAAGGGTCCGGCCAGGTCCAGCCAGGAGTCCAGCCCCTGGGTGGCCGGATCCAGGCCGCGGCAAAAGCTTCTCATCTCCCGGGTCTGCAACCGGTCGAAACCGGGCTCCACCGGCTCTTTCCCCCCGCAGCCCGGACAGGCCAGAACCAGTCCGGCCCAGACCGCACCCATCCACAACCAGCTCCAAACAGTTGAACGTAGGCTCATGCATATCTCCTGCTCTGCCCAATACACCCACAGCGTTCAGCACGTATTCTCGGCTCTTCGCCCCAGAAAGTGGGCACACAGAAGAGACGGCAAACACAAAACACAGGCTTCGTCGAAGAACCTTATTCTCTGTCCGCCTTCTCCTGTCCGGAGGAGAGATATCCGACCCTTTGCAGGTGCTGGAAAAAAGAAGTGCCATCCGGCTCAACCAGCAGGAACCTGCCCTGTAAGGCCTGGATGCTGATCTCATCTCCCTGGTGCAGGGGCCAGCCGGACTGACCGTCCAGGGTGATGAAGCACTCCGGGGCGGTGGATTCCACCCGGATGGAGACTTCCTGACTGCTGGGAAGGATCAAGGGCCGGAACTCGCTCATAAAGGGGCAGACCGGGCAGATCTCCATGACCTCAAGCTCAGGGCTGATCAGCCCTCCTCCGGCTGCGGCCGCATAGGCCGTGGACCCCACCGGGGTAGAGACGATCACCCCATCGGCCCGCAGGGCCGAGATCAGCTTCCCCCCGCTCCAGATGCTCAGCCGGACCAGACGGGCCAACCCACTCCTGCCGACCACCATATCGTTGATGAACCATCCGGAGCGGACCATCCCCCCGTCCCGCTGCAGGCCATAACCCAGGACAATCCGCGGACTGATCTGATACCTGCCCTCAACAATCCGGGGCAGGACCGCCTCCCATTCCTCCGGACTCAGGGCGGCCAAAAACCCCACTTGCCCGTAATTGATCCCCAGGATCGGAACTCCCAGGCCGGCCACCCGCCCGGCCACCCGCAACAGGGTTCCGTCCCCGCCCAGAACCAGGATCATGTCCGGCAGGGAGCTGCATCCCGGCTCAGCGTGGACATAGTTGTCCAGAGGCACGATCCTGGCCTGAAGACCCCGCCGGTGCAGCCAGCGCTGAATGTCTGTACCCAGGCGTTCGGCCTGAGTGTGTCCGCTTTTGGTTATGAGATGGATTGTTGAAATCGGTGTGCGCATTGCCCTTGTCTTAGTCCAAACTCCTTTCCGATTCAAGAGCGGCCAGTCGGGCTCTTGACAAATACAGGGAAAGCTGCCATGAATCTCCTGATCGAGCGGGTGTAGCTCAGCTGGTAGAGTACAAGCTTCCCAAGCTTGGTGTCGCGGGTTCGATCCCCGTCACCCGCTCCACTCCTTTTCCAGAACGTGTATCCAAGGGAGTGGACCGCATGGTCCACTTTTTTTTTGATTTAGAACCCGATGAATCAGCACGAACACCTCGTCAGCCTTATCGAACCGATTGTCCGTTCCCTGGGCCTTACCCTGTGGGGGATCGAACCCCCCTCCTCCCCCAAGGGAGGGAAGCTGCGGGTCTTTTTGGACTCCGAACAGGGGGTGAGCGTAGACCAGTGCGCTGAGGCCAGCAGGCACATCAGCATGCTCCTGGATGTTGATGATCCCATACCCGGCTCATATGTCCTGGAAGTCTCGTCCCCCGGACTGGAACGGCTTTTTTTCCATTTTCATCAGCTGGCAGACTACATCGGCCACCCGGTTGCCGTCACCCTCAAGGACCCGGTCCAGGGACGCAAAAAATGGAAAGGGACCCTGCTGCAGGCCGCGGACAACGAGATCACCCTGAACAGCAAAACCCAGACCGTGGTTCTGCACTGGGACCAGATACATAAAATGCACCTTATCTATTCCGGCCGTTGATCCTTTGCTTCACGGCCGACGGAAGCAGAGCCTGGAGATCCGCCCATGAGTTTGGAACTGAAGAAGTCCATAGACCACATCAGCAAGGAACGGCGCATCGACCGTGACGTCCTTATCGACACCCTGGAAGAGGCTGTGCGCTCAGCCGTGAACAAAAAGTTCAACAACAAGCTGGACATTGAAGTCAACTTTAATGAAGAGACCGGGGACGTCGAGGTCTATCAGTTCAAGATCGTCACCGAGGATATCGACGATCCGGACACTGAGATCAGCCTGGAAGAAGCCAAACAGGTGGATCCCAACGTCGAGCTGGAAGACGAGCTGGGGTTCAAGCTGCATGTGGAAAACCTGGGGCGCATTGCCGCCCAGTCCGCCAAGCAGGTGATCATCCAGCGGATGCGGGACGCGGAGCAGGAAATCATCTATGAAGAGTACATAGAGCGCAAAGGGGAGATCATCAGCGGGACCGTCCAGCGCCGGGACCGGTCGGGCTGGATTGTCAACCTGGGCCGGACCGAGGCCTTGCTGCCCAAGGAAGAACAGGTTCCCAAGGAGCATTATCGCCGGGGTGACCGGATCCAGGGCTATATTATCGACGTCAAGAAGGAAGGCAAAGGTCCGCAGGTCGTCCTGTCCCGTTCCCACCCCGACTTTATGGCCGCCTTGTTCCGGATCGAAGTCCCGGAAATCAGCGACGGAACGATCAAGATCATGGGGGTGGCCAGAGATCCCGGCTTCCGGGCCAAGATCGCCCTTCTCTCCCGGGACCGGGATGTGGATCCCGTCGGGGCCTGCGTCGGAGTCCGCGGATCGCGCATCAACAAGATCGTCCAGGAGTTCAAGGGCGAACGGGTGGACATCGTGCTCTGGAGCCCGGACATCACCACCTACGCGGTCAACGCCCTGTCTCCGGCCCGGATATCCAGTATCACAGTAGACGAAGACGACAAGGCCCTGGAGGTTGTGGTCCCGGACAGCCAGCACCACCTGGCAATCGGCCGCAAGGGACAGAACGTGAAGCTGGCCAGCAAGCTGCTGGGCTGGAAAATCGATATCGTAACTGAGAGCAGATACGGGGAAATGTACGCCCATCGCCAGGACGTGGAACACGTAGCCAGCGTAACCGGCATCTCCGTGGATCAGTTCTATGCCGCCGGCCTGAACAGCCTGGAAGTCCTGCAATCCGCATCCGACCAGGAGCTGCTCCAGCTGGAAGGCATGAATGAGCAGAGACTGGATGACCTCAGGTCCGCGGTCAATCTTTTGAGCAGAAACGCCGCTCCTGCCTCGGATGCCGACGCGCAACCGCCGGAAGAAACTGAACCCGGGGACGATCAGGAGCCTTGGGCGGGCCCGGAGGCGAACGAAACGGCTCAAGACGACCCTGAAGAGGACGCATGATCAGCAGCTATCCGGACAGCCCGCAAGCAGCAGATGCTCCTTCCAAGCCCGGCGGCGGCCGACGGCATATCCCGCAGCGCATGTGCTGCATCTGCCGGACGCGCCTGCCCAAATATAATCTCCAACGGTACGTATGTCGGCGAGACGACCACGGTCGGTTGACACTGAAGTTTGATCCGCAACAAATCCTGCCCGGGCGCGGTTTTTACCTCTGTTCCGACCCCGGATGCCAAAGAGCCTTGACCCGTCACAAGGGGTGGCAGAAGAAGTGTAGGGGGGAGTCATGAACACCAAAATGCGAGTACGAGAACTCTCAGCCGAGCTGGGCCTGTCCAACAAGGAGCTGCTCCATATTCTCCGGGAAGAAAATATCCAGGTCAAAAGTCACATGAGCGGCCTCAGCGACGAGCAGGTTGAGAGCGTCAGAGCCAAAGTCAAAGACCATGCAGGGGATCATGCCTCCCAGGACAAGGTAACTCCGTCCGGGGTCATCGTCCGCCGCAGGCGAGGTCAGCGCAAAAAGGCCCATGAGGCCGAATCAGACGGCCGGGAGCAGGAAGCGGTTTCCCCTGTTTCTGAAGGGACCGAGCCTCCGGGACCTGAAGCTGGCCCCGAACAGCCGGAAGCAGAGCCCGAAGTCCCTGTTCAGCCGGAACCTGAACAGCCCCCGGCTGCCGAAAGCGGCGAGGTCTCTCCCCGGCAGCCCGCGGGCCCGGACCAGTCCCACGAGACGTCCGCTGTCGAGCTCCAGGCCGAGCAGCCCCCTACGTCCCCCGAGGAGCCGTCCCGGGCCGAACCCACCCCCCCTGCTGGCTCCGAACCCGAAGAGTCTGCTGCCGGGGAGCACGCGCCGGCTGAAGGGGCACAAGGGACTGAACCCCAGTCCGAAGCCAAGCCGGGGAAAAAGAAGCGGGGACGGAGAAAGAAGAAAGAGACCCCGCCCCCTCAGGTCACAGTCATATCCCGGCCCGAGGCCGCGCCTGAACCGGAAGCGCCGCCCGCAGCTCCGGCGGGAGAGGAATCCGCAGGAAAAGATCAAGAGAAGCAGGGCAAAAAGCGGAAGAAGGACAAGCGGACTGTGGACGTCTCCGGGTTGTACACCCAGGATGAGTCCCGCCAGGGCAAGGGTGCCAAAAAACAGGCCGAAGCTCCGGAAAAGCCGCCCCGGGGCAAAGGACGAAGGAAAAAACCGACGGCCCCTCAGGCTAGGAAAGGTCCCAAGCCCCAAGCCGTTCCCCAGCCTACCCAGCCTCTGAAAGCAGCCAAGCGCAAGATCCGGATGGAAGAAGCCATCCGGGTCGCGGACCTGGCCCAGGAGATGGGAATCAAGGCCCAGGACATCATCAAGAGCCTGTTCAACCTCGGGGTGATGACCACCATCAACCAGTCCCTGGATGTGGACACCGCCACCCTGGTCGCATCCGAGTTCGGATACGAGGTGGAAAAGGTCGGCTTTTCCGAGGAGGAGTACGTCCTGCCCCAGAAGGAGGACAACCCGGAAGAGCTCATGCCCCGCCCACCGGTGGTGACCATTATGGGCCACGTGGACCACGGCAAGACATCCCTGCTGGACGCCATCCGCAAGTCCCATGTCATGGATTCCGAGGCCGGGGGCATCACCCAGCATATCGGGGCCTACCACGTGCAGACCGAGGGCGGGACCCTGGTCTTTCTGGACACGCCGGGCCATGAGGCGTTCACTGAAATGCGCTCCCGCGGGGCGCAGGTCACGGACGTGGTCATCCTCATTGTGGCCGCAGACGACGGGGTGATGGATCAGACCAAGGAAGCGGTCAACCACGCCAAGGCGGCCCAGGTGCCCATTATTGTGGCTGTGAACAAGATCGACAAGGACAATGCCGATCCGGACCGGGTCAAGAGGGAATTGGCCGACCTGGGCCTGATTCCGGAAGAATGGGGCGGAGAGACCATCTACGCCTATATATCCGCCAAACAGCGGATCGGGTTGAGCGAGCTCTTGGAGATGGTCCTCCTCCAGACCGAGGTCCTGGAGCTGAAGGCCAACCCCGCCAAGCGGGCCAGGGGCCACATTGTGGAAGCCAAGCTGGACAAGGGACGCGGCCCGGTGGGTACGGTCCTTATCCAGGAAGGCACCCTGCGCACCTCTGATCCGTTTGTATGCGGCCTGTATTCAGGCCGGGCCCGGGCCCTGTTCAACGACATGGGGCAAAAGATAGACGAAGCCGGGCCGTCCATGCCTGTTGAGGTCCAAGGGTTTGAAGGCGTGCCCAATGCCGGGGACGAATTCGTGGTCGTGGAAAACGACAAGGTCGCCAAACGGATCGCCGAAACCAGGCAGGCCAAGCACCGGGAACGGGAGTTGGCCAAGGAAACCAAGGTCACCCTGGAGAGCTTCTTTGCCGCCAAGGCCGAAGAAGAGATCAAGAACCTCAATCTGATCCTCAAGGCCGATGTCCAGGGCTCCCTGGAAGCCATCACCGAATCCCTGCAAAAGCAGGGCACCAGCGAGGTGAAGGTGAACATCATCCACGGCGGGATCGGGGCGATCACTGAATCGGACATCAAGCTGGCCTCGGCCTCGGCAGCGGTGATCATCGGCTTCAATGTCCGGCCCACGGCCAAGGTCAAGGACCTGGCCGACCAGGAAAGCGTGGATATACGTTTCTACAATGTCATCTATCACCTGGTGAACGAGGTCAAAGAAGCCATGGCCGGAATGCTGGCTCCGGTCACCAAGGAAGAATACCTGGGACAGGCCGAGGTCCGGGACATCTTCTCCGTACCCAAGGTGGGCACTGTGGCCGGATGCTTCGTTTTAGACGGCAAGCTCCAGCGCAACGCCGGCATTCGCCTGCTCCGGGACGGCGTGGTTATCTACACCGGCAAGCTGAGTTCCCTGAAGCGGTTTAAGGACGACGTCAAGGAAGTGACCAAGGACTACGAATGCGGTGTGGGCTTGGAAAAATTCAATGATATCAAGGCTGGGGACATCATCGAGGCCTTTTCCGAGTTTCAGGAAAAAGCCACCCTGGAGTAGGATCAGGGCAGCGGGCCGGTATGCACATCGGAATCCTCAAGGTTGAGTTTCGGCTCCACGGCCTGACCTCGATCAAGGCCAAGCGGAGCATTGCCGCCAGCATAAAACGCAAGCTGCGCAACAAGTTCAACGTTGCAGTGGCTGAAGTTGAGGCCCAGGATATCACGGATGTCCT
Organism: Desulfovermiculus halophilus DSM 18834; assembly: GCF_000620765.1. Taxonomy (NCBI): domain Bacteria; kingdom Pseudomonadati; phylum Thermodesulfobacteriota; class Desulfovibrionia; order Desulfovibrionales; family Desulfohalobiaceae; genus Desulfovermiculus; species Desulfovermiculus halophilus. Next base: position 175,086 of record NZ_JIAK01000005.1, on the reverse strand, counting down.
CATCCTGGGGGTGGTCACAGTGGCCAATGAAGCCAAGCGGGTGGATTCCCAGCTGCAGAAGGCCTATGCAATGATCGAGGCCGCGACCTCGGAAGAGATCGTCCATTTCAGCACCGAGATCTTCAGCGGCTGACAAGGGGAGTTCTATGCGCAAGGCATATTCGCGCCGGGCCATCCGGCTGGAAGAGATGATCATGCACGAGCTGGGTCGGATCCTGGTCCAGGAAATCCAGGATCCGCGCCTGGAGCTGGTTACTGTCAGCGGCGTGCGCCTGAATACGGATCTGACTGTGGCCGAAGTCCTGTACACCCACGGCCAGAGCCCGGTCCGGCACTCCGAGGTCCAACAGGGGCTGGATGCTGCCCGCGGCTATATGCGGACCATGCTCGGCAAACGGATCAAGCTGCGCCATGTGCCTGAGCTCCGCTTTGTCTGGGACAGCTTTTTGGAAGAGACGATTCATGACCCCCCTATCGCAGATACTTGACCGCTGGCGCAGCTCCCGCACATTCCTCCTCACCGCTCATGCCAATCCGGATGGGGATGCCGTGGGCTCCCTGGTCGGCCTGGCCCACGTGCTGGCCTTGATGGGAAAGACCGGGCATATCCTTGTGCCCCAAGGACTTCCGGATCGCTTCTCCTGGCTGACTGCTCCCTGGCCGGTTGTTTCCTCTCCCCCGGGGCTCTCCGGCCGGTGCATCGTCATCCTGGACTGTGCCGATCTGGACCGGGTGGGAACAGAGCTTGCTGCTGTGTTCCGCGCTCAGGATGTGCTCAACATTGACCATCATACCGGGAACACCTTGTTCGGCTCCCTGAACTGGGTGGATCCCGCAATGTCCTCGGTCGGAGAGATGATCGCCCTGGCCGCCCGCCGGCTTGGCTTTCCCCTTCAGGGCCATCTGGGTGAGGCCCTGTATCTTGCTCTCATGGCCGACACCGGTTCCCTGAGCTTTAGCAACACCACCCCCCAGACCCTGGACATTGTCTCTGAGATCCAGGCCTGCGGGCTGGACCTGGATGGATTCCAGGCCAAACTGCAGCGTCAGTGGCCCCTGGCCAAGCTCCACCTGCACGGCCGGGCCATGCAGGATGTATCGGTGCGGGGAGAGGGGAAAATCGGCATAATCCGAGCCCCACGGGCCCTGCGTGATCAGACCGGGGCCACCCTGGAGGACTGCGAAGGCCTGGTGGACTATGTCCGCCGACTGCGGGGGGTGGTGGTGGCCGTCAGTCTTCGCGAAGAAGAGGATGGAGTGAAGTTCAGCCTGCGGACCTGGGGGGAAGTAAATGTCCGGGACATCGCCGCCGAGCTCGGAGGAGGCGGCCATCCCAATGCAGCTGGAGGATCGATCCCTGGTCCACTACAGGACGCGGAAGAAAGGATTGTCCAAACCATTTGCGCCCGCACGGGCTGGCCCCACCGCATGGACTGACCCTCCTTTGCGCTCAGCCCACCTGCGACAGCTGGACACCAACATCTTGATTTCATGGTAGATCCTATGCCAAAACCCCAGGCATCCTCTCAGCTTCACGGCATCCTGGTCCTGGAAAAACCCCAGGGCCCGACTTCCTCGGACTGCGTCCAGAGAATCAAGCGCGAGCTCGGTCAGCCCAAGATCGGACACGCCGGGACCCTGGACCCGATGGCCAGCGGCGTCCTGGTTGTGCTCCTGGGACAGGGCACCAAGCTTGCCCCCTACCTGACGTCCGGGGCCAAGGCCTACCGGGGCGCACTGGAACTGGGGACGGAGACGGACACATACGATATCCAGGGTACAGTGACCGGATCCGGGTCGTGGGAGGATCTTCTTCCGGCCCAGGTGGAGCAGGAGGTTCTGGGCTGGAAGGAGCTGACCGAACAGATCGTTCCCCCCTATGCCGCGGCCAAGCACAAGGGCAGGACCCTTTACTCCTTGGCCCGGGCCGGCAAGGATATTCCGGTCAAGACCAAACCGGTGGCTATTGACCAAGTCCAGGTCTTGCACGTAGACTTGCCGCGAGTTAGCTTTCGTCTTCGGTGTTCCGCAGGCACCTATGTCCGTTCCCTGGCCCACAGCCTGGGGCAACGACTCGGGTGCGGCGCCGTACTCACCAGCTTGATTCGGGAAGAATCCGAACCCTTTCTCCTTGAGCACGCCCATTCCCTGCAGAGCGTGCTTAAGACACCGGATCGCTTTGCAGAGCGGGTCATCCCTCTGGAAGAGAGCCTGCCGCACTGGCCTCGTCTGTACACGAGCCAGGCCCAGGCCGAACAGATCGCCAACGGTGGCCGGATCGAGGTATCCCACTTCCCGGATTGGCAGCCCACACAGCCCGGCCGGCAGGCGCTGTTGCTGACCCCAGAGGGCAAAGCGCTGGCTTTGGCCGAAACCAAGCAGCACCAGCAGGGCCTGTACTGGGCAGTGCTCAGAGGACTGTGGGCCAAACGGTGAGCTGGCCAGATTTATAAACAACACACAACAGGGTATGAAGGAGGACGCTGTGGCTCTGACAGTTGAGGACAAAAAGAACATTATTGAAGAGTACAAGCAGCACGAAAACGACACCGGATCCCCAGAGGTCCAGGTCGCTCTGCTCACCAAGCGCATCAGCTATCTGACTGAGCATTTTAAAGATCACAAGCACGACTACCACTCCCGAAACGGCCTGCTCAAGCTGGTTGGACAGCGGCGCAAGCTGCTGAACTACCTGCGGAACAAGGATGTGAACCGCTATCGGGAACTGATAGGCAGGCTCAACCTTCGCAAATAGAACTTCAGGCAGGGACTGTGCGACGACAGTCCCTGCCTTTTTTCAGCCATTCGGCTTGTCCCGGGCTTTTTTCTGCCCATTGCCGCCTGCAGCCGGGCATATCCGGACAGTATCCCGTCAATGCTCAGGTTTCCCCAAGCTCTTTGTGGCTTCCCGCAAAAAATGTGCGCCGTCACGGCAGTCGCTTGGGGCAAGACCGCAGAGTGCATTGGGCGACAATCGTCCGGACTGCATACTGAAGGCGGCCCAAGACCACCTCGCCAAGGAGGAAGAGAATACACATGAAAAGTCCTTTCCAACCCACACGCCTGACAACCCAGATCAATAACGAGCCGTTTATCATCGAGACCGGGCGGCTGGCCAACCAGGCCCACGGCAGCACCTGGGTCCAGTGCGGAGATACCGTGGTCCTGGTCACCGCAGTGACTCAGCCCTCGGACCGGGAGCTCGATTTCATGCCCATGATCGTCGAGTATCAGGAGATGTCCTATGCCTCGGGGAACATTCCCGGCAGCTACTTCCGGCGGGAAATCGGCCGGCCCAGCGAACGGGAAACCCTGGTATCCAGGCTCATCGACAGACCCATCCGCCCCCTGTTTCCGGAAGGCTTCCGCCAGGAAGTGCAGATCATGGCCACGGTCCTGTCCGCCGATCCCAAACACGATCCGGATGTCCTGGCCATAACCGGGGCCTCCACCGCCATGCATCTGTCCAAGATACCCTTTAACGGCCCTATCGCCGGGGCCAGAATCGGCTACGTGGACAATGAGTTCGTCCTCAACCCCAGCCAGGCGGAGCTGGAGTTCAGCCAGATCAACCTCATTTTGGCCGCTACCGAAGATGCCGTGGTTATGGTTGAAGGCGGAGCCGACTTCGCTTCTGAAGAGCTCATGGCCGAAGCCATAGCCTGGGGGCATGAGCAGATCCAGCCCCTGATCAAGATGCAGCACGAGCTGCGCAGTCAGGTAGGGGCGGACAAGCTCCCGGTGGCCGAACCGGAGCCCGATTCCGAGCTGGAAGCCGCAGTCCGGGAGTTTTCCGCACCCAAGCTGGAATCTGCCCTGAGTATCCCGACCAAGGCGGAACGCACTGAGGCGGTGAAGGCGGTCAAAGAGGACCTGATGACCGCAATGGCCGAACGCTACCCCGAAGAGCCGGATCGACTGAAGAAGGCTTCCGGCCTGCTTAAAGAGCTGGAGAGCGAGCTGGTCCGGAAAAAGATCAAGGACACCGGGACGCGGATCGACGGCCGGGACATGAAGACCGTTCGCGACCTGGGGATTGAGGTCGGCGTTCTTCCCCGGGTGCACGGGTCATCCATCTTCGGGCGCGGGGAAACGAAGGTTCTGGGAACGGTCACCCTCGGCGGGACCCAGGACGAACAGCATGTGGAGACCCTGTCCGGAGAAGTCAGCAAGCGCTTTATGCTGCACTACAACTTTCCCCCGTATTGCGTGGGGGAGGTCAAGATGCCCCGGGGTCCCTCCAGGCGGGAAATCGGACACGGCGCCCTGGCCGAAAGGGCCCTGTCCCCGGTGCTCCCCTTCGCTGAGGACTTCCCCTTTACCGTTCGCATCGTGGCCGAGGTCATGGAAAGCAACGGCTCCTCGTCCATGGCCACTGTCTGCGCCGGCAGCCTGGCCCTGATGGACGCCGGAGTCCCTGTTTCCTCTCAGGTAGCCGGTATTGCCATGGGGCTGATCCAGGACGGGGAAGAATTCTACATACTTACCGACATCCTTGGGGATGAAGACCACCTGGGAGACATGGACTTCAAGGTGGCCGGAAGCAAGGACGGGATCACAGCCATTCAGATGGACATCAAGATCTCGGGGATCACATCCGAGGTCCTGAAGAAGGCCCTACACCAGGCCCGGGATGCCAGGATGCACATCCTGGACAATATGGACAACGTCCTGTCCCGGCCGCGCACTGATCTCTCGGAGCACGCCCCGCAGCTGAAGGTGATCGAGGTTCATCCGGACCGGATCAAGGATGTCATCGGCCCGGGAGGCAAGAACATCAGGGCTATCACCAAGGCCACCGGGGCCTCCATAGATATTGAAGACAGCGGCAAGATATCCATCTTTGCCCCGGACCAGAGCACCCTGCAGGAAACCATCGATATGGTCATGTTCTACGACCAAAAGGCGGAACTGGGCAAGACCTACGATGGAAAAGTCAAGAGCATCAAGGACTTCGGTGCATTTGTGGAAATCCTTCCCGGAGTGGAAGGCATGGTCCACATCTCCCAGATCGATACAGAACGGGTGGAGAACATCCACGACTACCTCAAGCTCGGCGATGAGCTCCGGGTCAAGGTCATTGAGATCGAGGAGAACACCGGCAAGATCCGCTTGAGCCGCAAGGCGGTTCTTTTGGAGGAACAGGGCAAGCCCTTTACCATGCCCAGCGGCCGGGGCCCCGGCGGGGGCGGGGGCAAAAAGCCCGGCGGAGGACCGCGGAACAAGGACTCCAGAGGTCCCAGATCCTCCCCCAAGAACAAGGACTCCTAAAGCTGCAAAGGCGCATAGCCGCCGACTGCGGCTGTGCGCTGATCCCTGTTACAAATGGGTGCGAAATGTTCTCTACATTTCGCACCCATTTGTAGTCCCGCCATAGGCGGGACTCGCGGATGAAGCAAGCGGGAATTTATTTCCCGCGCAGCTGAGTGCAGCACGCAAAAAGTAAACAACTTTTTGCTCTCATTAATATGGACGATCTGTCCCTGCTGGGTCCGTGCTCCCTCAACCTATGCCGCGCCAGTCCCGGCGGCACTGTACTACACGCCTTGAAACACACATCCACGAGATCTCCCATCTGGATCAGCGCAGCCGAGACCTCTGCTGACATGCATGGGGCCGGCCTGGTCCACGCCCTGCACAGCCAGGCCCCGGACACCCCTTTGCTGGGCATGGGAGGTGCCGGGATGCGGGCGGCTCCATTCACTGCACTTTTCCGGGCCGAAGACCTCTCGGTCATGGGGCTGACCGAGGTCCTCTCTGCCCTGCCCCGCATCGTCTCTCTCTACGCCCGGATCAAAAAAGCCCTTCGCCGGCACCGTCCCAGCTGCGTCGTGCTCCTGGATGCTCCGGACTTTCACTTCCGGGTGGCCAAGATGGCCCATTCATTGGGAATACCGGTCATTTACTACATCAGCCCCCAGGTCTGGGCCTGGCGGACATACCGGGTCCACTTTCTGCGCCGCTACGTGCACCAGCTGTTGTGCATCTTTCCCTTTGAGCAGGACTTTTTCGCCAGCCACGGCCTGGAAGTGGCCTTTGTCGGCCATCCCCTGCTCGAACATATGGACCTCAGTTCCCTGGATCAGATCCGGGAAGTCCCGGACCGGATCGGGCTCCTGCCCGGGAGCAGACGCAAGGAGATCGCCGCCCTGCTCCCCAGGTTCGCTCAGGCGGCCAGGCTTATCCTTCGGCATCGGCCGTCGGCCAGCTTCGTCCTGTGCCGGGCCGACGGGGTGGCCAGGGAGGAGCTCCTCTCCCTGTGGCCCAGGGACATCCCGGTGCACATCGCAGATTTTGCCCACCGCTTTTCGGAGCTCAAGGCCTGCAGCCTGGTCCTCAGCGCCTCCGGAACCGCCACCCTGGAGTGTGCGGTCTTGGGCCTGCCCACCCTGGTGGCCTATCGGATCTCCTGGCTGAGCTACACCATCGCCCGCACGGTGATCGATGTACCCTACATCAGCATGCCCAATCTCATCCTGAACCAGGGCGTCTACCCGGAATACATCCAGCAGCGGGTCCGGGGCGGGGTTCTGGCCGCACAGGCCGTGGACTGGCTGGAACATCCGGAGAAACGATATGCAATCCGCGACAGGCTCCAGGATATTCGCTCCATGCTCGGAGCGCACACCGCCTCAACCACGGCTGCCCGGCTGATCCTGGACACTGCCGCAGGCTAAGAAGGACTGTGCCTATGTCTGCTCTCTCATTTGGGGTCATCGGAGTCGGCCACTTGGGGTCCATCCACGCCAAGCTGGCCGCCGGCATACCGGAGCTGAACCTGGTCGGTGTCTGCGATCTGGACCCCGACCGATGCCGGGAAGTCGCGGCAAGCTGCGGTTGCCAAGCCTTTTTGTCTCCTGAAGATCTTTTGGACCAGGTCCAGGCCGTATCCATCGTGGTCCCCACCGCCCATCACTACCGGGTGGCCTGTGCGGCTGTGGACCGCGGGTGCCACCTGTTCGTGGAAAAGCCGATAACCGCCAGCTCCAGCCAGGCTGAAGAGCTGATCCGCCACGCCGAGGAGGCAAACCGTATTCTCCAGGTCGGGCATATCGAACGGTTCAACCCCGCATTTCAATCCCTGGCCGGATATCCACTGGATCCCCTGTTCATAGAATCCCACCGGCTGAGCCAGTTCAATCCCCGGGGACTGGACGTCAGTGTGGTCCTGGACCTGATGATCCACGACATCGATATCGTCCTGGCCCTGATCCCAGCCCCCCTGGACTCCATTCAGGCCTGCGGGGTAGGGGTTGTATCCGGCAACGAGGACATCGCCAATGCCCGCCTGGAGTTCGAAAACGGAGCAGTGGCCAACCTGACCGCCAGCCGGATATCGGCCAAGGACATGCGCAAGATGCGCATGTTTCAAAGCAAGGCCTACATAGCCATCGACTTTCTGGAGCAGAAGACAGAGATCCTGCACTTGGACCAGGCCCCCATCCCATCGGATCTGGATTCAACCTCCATTGGCCAGATCGGCGTGGGGGAGCAGGCCCGGTCCGTGTACCTGCATACCCCGCAGCCGGCCCAGTCCAATGCCCTGAAACACGAGCTGCAGAGCTTTGCCCGCAGCATACGGGAGACAACCCCCCCGGTTGTCTCCGGACAGGACGGGCTTCGCGCCCTGCAAACGGCGGAGATCATCCTCTCGGAAATGAGCAGACGCCAAAAGCTGGCCGAAAAAAAGGCCGGGTTCTGATCAACCCGGCCTTGGCCTCGCCTCAGGGGCTCTCTGCAGCTCTTGCGCGATCCAGCCCGCCTATTGCTTGTCCATGCTCATCAGGTACTTGAAGAAGCTGCTGTCCGGAGACAGGACCAGATCGGAGTTCTGCCCGAATCCTGACCTGTATGCCTCCAGACTGCGGGTGAAGGCGTAGAACTCGGGATCCCGGCCAAAGGCCTGCCCGTAGATCTTTGTGGCTATGGCGTCTCCCTCACCGCGCATGATCTGGGCCTTGCGCTCAGCTTCAGCCAGCATAATGGACCGGTCCTTGTCCGCTTCGGCCCTGATCTTGGCCGCCTCTTCCTCACCTTCGGAACGATACTGCTTGGCCTCCCGCTCCCGTTCTGACTCCATGCGGGCGAAAATCGCGTTTTGGTTCTCCCCGGGAAGATCCGTCCGCTTGACCCGCACATCCCAGACCTGAATCCCGTACGGCTGGAGATCCCGCCTGGTGGTTTTCAGCACCTGATCCATGATATCCGCCCGCTTGGTGGATACTATCTCGCTCAGTGTGTATCGGCCCAGGGCCACCCGCAGCTCGGAGTAGACAATATCGTCCAGCCTGGAGGTCCCTCCCTCCACGGTCCGGGCGGTCCGGTAAAAGAGCAGGGGGTCTTTGATCCGCCACCTGGCGTAGTTGTCCACCACCAAGGTCTTCTTGTCCTTGGTGATCACCTCGGCCGGCTCGGCGTCGTACTCCAGGATCCGACTATCAAAGGTAACCACGTCCTGGACAAAGGGAAGCTTGAAATGCAGCCCCGGGCCAACGGTGTCTCCCACCGGCTTTCCAAGCTGCAGAACCACTCCCTTCTCGGTCTCATCCACGGTATAAAAGGTCTGGCTGATGCCGATGAGCAGCAGGACCAAGACCACAGCCACGGCTATAGGCGATTTTTGTACTGCCATATACGAATATGTCCTTCATTTAAGTGAAACTATGTGCAGAAGTCCGCCGGAAATCCACAAGCATCCCATCTGCTCTCTTCCCAAAGAGCGGCCCGCTGAAACTACTGCCCGTTCCCCTGGCTCGCCTCCTTCGGCTTCCGGTTGCCCAGCTGATCCAGGGGCAGATAGGGAACCACAGAGTCCGCAGCCTGGTCCGAGAGGAGGTAGGTGCTGTGCACCTTCTCCAGGACCGCCTGCATGGCCTCCAGATACAGACGTTCCCGGGTCACATCCTGGGCCTGCTTGTATTCGGCCAGCAGCTTTTCGAACCGTTCGCTGTCTCCCTTGGCCTTGCGGATGGTGGTCTCCTTGTAGGCCTCGGCTTCATTGAGGATTGAAGCCACTTGCCCCCGGGCCTGAGGCAGGATCTGATTCCGGTAGCCCATGGCCCGATTGATGAGCTTGCTTTTGTCCTCCCGGGCACTGGCCACATCCTTGAAGGCGTCGGAGACCTGCTTCGGCGGATGGACGTCCTGGAGCTTGACTGCCGTGACCCGGATCCCGCTGTCGTAGGAATCCAGGATGCGCTGCAGGATCTCCTTGGTCTGGCTTTGGACCTCGAACTTCTCGGCCGTGAGCACGGCATCTATTCGATTGCTGCCGATCACATCCCGCATGGATGCCTCGGCAGCGTCCTTGACCGTTTTCTGCTGCTGCTGAATATTGAACAGATAGTTCTGGGCCTCCTTGATCTGGTACTGGACGATGAACTGGACATTGACCAGGTTCTCGTCTCCAGTCAGCATCAAGGACTCCTCAGGGACCTCGCGGAAACCGGACAGCCCCATCCCGGCCCCGGCATCCCGGCTGCGGAACCCTATCTCCACCCGTTTGACCTCGGTCACCTTGGGTGTCTTGACCGACTCGATGGGAATCGGAAGGTGATAGTGCGGTCCGGACTGGGTGGTCCGGGCATAGGCCCCAAAGCGCTGGACCACGCCCACTTCGTCCGGCCGGACGATGTAGAAGCCGCTGGCCAGCCATAAGAGAATCACCAAAGCGATCCCGAGCTTGACTGCGGGAGATTTAAAGTTGTTGAAGTTTTGAAATTTCCGCATGAACTCGCCAAGATCCGGAGGGGTCGCCCGGCCACCGCCGCCGCTGCCTCCCTTGGACTGCCGCTGTTTCTTTTCCTGGAGCTTTTCCCAATCCCAATTCATGTTCTGTTTGGACCTTGCTTAGAGATTTCATCGTCGTTCCTGGCCCGGCCGGAGACTTGCCCGGCAGGCCAAAATACCCTAACCTCTGCTCTGCGTTGTGACGTAAATCCTGTTCTGGAAAATGAAGGAGTGCGAATGCGGCCGATCACCCCGGATATCTTCCGCGCCTATGATATACGCGGTCTGGTGGATCAAGACTTTGACCCCGAGTGGGTTGAAGCCCTGGGCAGGGCCTGTGGGACGTTCTTTGTGGAAAACGGGCACTCTCAGGCGGTTGTCGGCCGGGATTGTCGGCACAGCTCCCTGTCCTATCAGCAAGCTATGGTCCAGGGACTGCTGGATGCAGGTGTGGACGTTGTCGTCCTGCCCATGGTCCCAACTCCAGTCTTTTATTATGCCGTTAGAACCCTGAACCGTCAAGCCGGAGTCATGATCACGGCCAGCCACAATCCACCGGAATACAATGGATTTAAGATCTGGTCCGGCAAGAACACCATCCATTCCCAGGATATCCAGCGCATCTACGCTATTATGTGCTCGGGGCAGTTTGCACAAGGCCGGGGCGTGGTCAGCGAGATGGATATTGTCCCCGATTATATCCAGTCCTTGAGTTCCCAGACCAGTCTGGCCCGTCCGGTCCGGGTGGTTGTGGACGGGGGCAATGGGGCTGGGGGAGAGATATGTGCCCGGCTCTTGGACGAAATCGGAGCGGAAGTGACACAACTTTATTGCCGGCCGGACCCTGATTTCCCCAACCACCATCCAGATCCCACAGTAGCCGACAACCTGCGGGACCTGCAGGCCGCGGTTCGTGAACAGGGAGCCGACTTCGGCATAGGCCTGGACGGGGACGCCGACCGCATCGGGGTGGTGGACGAGAAGGGAGAGGTCATGTATGGAGACCGGCTCCTGGCCGTTTTTGCCCGGGACCTGCTCCGAGAGCATCCCGGGGCCAAGATCCTGGCCGAGGTCAAGTGCTCGCACCTTTTGTTCAAGGACATCGCTCAAAACGGTGGGGACCCCGAGATGTGCAGGACCGGTCACTCCCTGATCAAGGCCCGGATGCAGGAGAGCGGCGCCCTGCTGGCCGGAGAGATGAGCGGGCATATGTTCTTCGCCGACCGGTATTACGGATTCGACGACGCGGCGTACGCCGCCCAGCGGCTGGCAGAGATTGTCGCCCACCAGGACAAGCCGCTTTCCGCCCTGCTGGACGACTGGCCGCCCACCGCCTGTACGCCGGAGATCCGCATGGATTGCCCGGATGCCGTAAAGTTCGATGTGGTTCAGCGGGCCAGGACCCATTTCACTCCAAACAATGATGAGTATCAGGTCATCGACGTGGATGGCGTGCGCCTGGACCTTGGAGACGGATGGGCCCTGGTCCGGGCCTCCAACACCCAGCCGGTCCTGGTTCTGCGCTTTGAAGCCGAGACCGAACAACGGCTGGGGGAGATCAGGGAGTTTGTCCAAGCTCCCCTGCGGGGATGGATCACAGACCTGACCCGGACATGAGCTTTTATTCACCCAGCACCTTTATACCCAGGCGAGCATCCAGCAATGAGCACAGACACAGAAGACCAGGCTACTCTCTATACCGATGGGGCCTGCCTCGGCAATCCAGGCCCCGGAGGATGGGCCGTGATCATCGATCGGGCCGGTCAGCGCAAGGAGCTGTCCGGGGGATGGGCCGGGACCACAAACAACCGGATGGAGCTCAAGGCGGTCATCGAGGGGCTGAAGTCCCTGTCCGACCCCCACAGGGTACATATCGTCACTGATTCCAGGTATATTCATGATGCCTTGGTTCAGGGCTGGCTGCGCCGCTGGCAGAGCAACGGATGGAAAACAGCCTCCAAAGCCGCTGTCAAGAATCAAGACTTGTGGAAAGAGCTGGCCGGGCTGATCAGAAAGCACCAGGTGTCCATTGAGTGGACCCGGGGGCATCAGGGACATGCAGAGAACGAGCGCTGCGACAGCTTGGCCCGCAAGGCGGCGAGCAAGCCCAGATTAACCTTGGATCCGAGCAATTGAAGATGCGCCTGCAAAAAATATGTTTTGCAGGCAGTGTTAAGTTTTAAGTTGCAAGTTTGAGTAAAATCAAATAGTTATAAATTTTAATTTGTGCGTTTAACCCCAGTCTTTGACTTTTTGCAGTTGAGTCAATTGAAGGGAGAAAGAGGCGTGTCTGACTCGGCCATGAAGGGATTGGAAGATCACATCGGATATACGTTCACCGACAGCACCCTGCTCCATCAGGCCATGACCCACAGCTCGTACGCTAATGAGTACGACACCTCCATGGCCCACAATGAACGGCTGGAGTTCCTCGGAGATGCGGTCCTGGAGCTCAGCGTGTCCGAAACCCTGTATGCCCGGTTTCCCCAGGCCAGAGAGGGCGTGCTGACCAGCATGCGCTCCAAGCTGGTCAGCGAGCCGGCCCTGGCCCAGCTGGCCCGTGAGCTTCGGATCGGTGAGTTCATCTTTCTGGGCAAGGGCGAAGAACGGCAAGGGGGGAGGGACCGGGACGCGGTTCTGTGTGACGCCCTGGAGTCCTTGTTTGGGGCCATCTTTCTGGACAGCGACTACCCTACAACCCGGGGGATTATCCTCCGTCTTTTGGAGCCCTTCTGGCCATCCCGACTGCCCAGGGAACGGAAAAAAGACTTCAAGAGCCGCTTGCAGGAACTGACCCAGAAACAGTTCCAGGCCCGGCCCACATACGCCCTGATCAGCAGCGAGGGCCCGGAGCACGCCAAGGTCTACACCGTGGAGCTCACCCTGCCAGACGGGTCCGCCTGCCGGGCCTCATCCACCAGCATGAAAAAGGCCGAACAGTGTGCAGCCGAACAGGCCCTGGCCGTCCTGCATGCCAGGCAGAACCAGTAGCCCCCCGATCAGCCGGTCCAGAGGTCCTGTTCGGACCGATCATCATTGCCTCTTGGACACAGAATGTGGAATTGCATATATAAGAGTTTGCCGTCTCTTCTGTGTGCCGTAAGCGGCAGGCCCGCACATTTTCTTGGTCCCGCCAAAAGGGGGAAACCAGGCACTCACATGCATGATATGCTCAGTCCATCTGAAAGCAATGTCCAACATGTGAGTGCCTGGAGGGGGCAGGGATCCCCCTTTGGCGGGACTTAGAAAATACCGGGCCGAAAGTGGGCACACAGAAGAGATGGCAAACTCCAAAAATCCACAGGCTACGTCCAAGAACCTCCCCATTCGCTCCAGCGTGCGGCCGTCTTTTCCACGGCATCGATCACCTTCCTGGGGGTGGACGCCCCGGCGGTAATCCCCACCCGGCTGGCCTGGCTCAGCTCCTGACCCGACAGGTCGTCGGCGCTTTCTATGTGAATGCTGGGCACCCCCTGATCCTGGACCACCTTGGCCAGCCGTCTGGTGTTGCCGCTGGAGAACCCTCCGACGACCAGCATGACATCCACCTGCCGGGCGATACGCATGGCCTCTTTCTGCCGCTCCCGGGTGGCGTCGCAGATGGTGTCCAGGACCGGAAACTCCGTCCCCAGCCGTTCTTCCAGCCTGGCGACCACGGACTGGAACTCGGAGCGGTCCTGGGTGGTTTGAGCGGCCAGGAAATACTGCTGTTCCGGGTGGAGATCCAGGGCGTCCACCATCTCCAGATTCTCGATGACCTGGGCCCGGGGGGAGGCGTAGCTGAGCAGCCCGGCCACTTCCGGATGATCGGGCTCTCCGTACAAGAGGAGGCGGGCCCCGTGGGCGCTGTGTTCGGCTATCAGCATCTGGGCCTTCTTGACCTTGGGACAGGTGGCATCCACAATCCGCGCCCCGCGGTTCTGGAGCTCTTTCTGCACCGGCATGGGCACCCCGTGGGCCCGGATGACAACACAGCTCCCGGGCTGCACTTCCTGAACCGAGTCAACCTGCTGTACGCCCTGCTCGGCATAGTCCCGCAAGACCTGGGGGTTGTGAATGATGGGCCCCAAGGTGCAGATCTTCTCCTGACAGGTGTTCTCGGCCAGGACCCGGTCCAGCTTGCGAAGGGCCAGATCCACGCCCATGCAGAATCCGGCCGTCGTGGCCCGAATAATCGTGTCCGCCATTGGTCCTCCTTGTGCACCTCAAGTATGCGGTATGTTCGAAGGCCGTTGCAAATCTTGGGCACTTTGCATCTCCACCTGGTCCAGGTACGAGACCAGTTCCGACCATGTCCTGCAGGCCACCACCCGCTGCCGGACATGCTTTACCCCCGGAAATCCCCGCATGTACCTGGGGATGATGGTCCGCATCCGCAGCAGTTCATGATCGCCCCTGCCGTGCTCCCGGGTCAGCTCGATATGCCGCCGGGCGGTGCGCAGGGTCCTGACCAGGGCGTCTTTCTCCTCCCTGCTGTGCTCCTCCCCGTCCTTAAGGGCCTTAAGATACGCGGCAAAGATCCCCGGATCAGCCAGGGCCCCGCGGGCGAACATGAGCCCGCCGGCCTGCGTGCTCTGCATGCAATGCAGACCGTCCCGGGCACTAATCAGATCCCCGCTGGCTAGAACCGGAAGCTGCATCTTCCTGCTGACTGCGTCCAGAACCTGCCAGTCCGCCCGTCCGGCATACCCCTGCCGCACAGTCCTCGGATGCAGGCTGACCCAGCCCAGGCCCAAAGAGTCCAGCCCCTGGATCCAGGACAGGACCTCTGTCCCGGAGGTGACCCCGCTTCGCAGCTTGACCCCCACCCGCCCCGGACCGGCGACATCCACCATTGCAGAAAGAACCTTGCACAGATGCGGCGGATGGTGCAGCAAGGCCGCCCCGGCTCCGGTCTTGACCACCTTTTTGACCGGGCACCCGGCATTGAGATCAAAGAAGGAAAAGCCCATCTCTTTCAGGCCAGAGACTGCTTCTGCAATCACCTCCGCTTCGGCCCCGAAGAGCTGGACCACCAGGGGATGATCCTGGGAACAGGTGCGGAGCAGATCCCAGGTGCCCGAGCTGTGATACAGAAGCCCTTTGGCGCTGATCATCTCCGTGCAGGCCGCGGCGCACCCCATCTCCCGGCACAAAAGCCGGAAGGGGAGATCTGAGAATCCGGCCAGGGGGGCCAGCCAGGGCTGATTTGGACCTATCGGCAGCCGGGGAGGAGATGGGCTGGGGCTGGACATGGGCACCTGCATTCCACAACGGATAGACTCAAGTGCAAAAAGTCGAAGACTGGGGTTAAACGCACAAGTTAAAATTTACAACTATTTGATTTCACTTAAAACTTTCAACTTAAAACTTGACACTGCCTGCAAAAACATATTTTTTGCAGGCGCATCAACAGATAGAGCTGCGGTCACGAGTCCCGGGATATCTGGTTCGGCCGGCTCAAATCCGGAACCGGCGTTGACTGCTGCCACCGCTTGAGGGCGCTGAAGACGCTTTTTCGCATCTTGGAGTTTCCCGCCCACATGGTCTGGAGCCACTCATCCACCTCGCTTCGCTTGCTGGCCTGGGCCGAGGGACAGGGATTGGCCCAGACCGGAAGCCCCCAGTCCCGGACCGCCTTGCGGACCAGGCGTTTCTCCACATGCAGTAGGGGACGGATGAGTTCAAAACGGCCCTGAAAAAAAGGCTCCCTGGCATACAGCCCCTCGACCCGGCCCTGATAGAACAGATTGAGGAAAAAGGTCTGCACCAGGTCGTCGGCAGTATGGCCCAGGGCCAAATGGGTCAACCCATAGTGTTCCACCAGGGTGAACAGGTGTTTTCGCCTGCGCCAGCTGCAGAAAAAGCAGGGGGAGCTCTTGCGGTTTTCCGGGGAATGCGCCCGAGGCCCCATGTCAGAGACCTCCGCGTGCACCGCCACTCCGGCCTCCCGGGCCCAGTTGATCAAGGGGGCGTGATTGGCCGGATCGAATCCGGGATTGATGTGCAGGACCATAAGCTGAATGGGAAAAGGCAGCTTGCGCCGGTGCAGGCTCAAAGCCTGCAGCAGGACCCAGCTGTCCATCCCCCCGGACACAGCCACTCCGATCCTGGCCCCGGGACGGAGCATGCTGTTGTCCAGCATCAGCTTGCCGGCCTTGGACACACATTTCTTTTGAGCGAAGCTGAGCTTCTTCCGTTGTCTTGATCCCACGAAGTCCGGAATACACGTTTCCCTGCGGCCTCGCAAGCCCGAACCCTTGACCCCTCTACCTGCAGTGACTATATTGTTCTGTTTGACAGACAGACCTTAGCGGGACATTTCCGCGCACAGGGAGATCCCCCCTCTTTATCCAGAGATTTCCCTCACACCCTTTATCCGACGGTAATCCAGGAACGGAGCGCATCTATGGCCAGAATCACAGTTGAAGACGCCTTGGAGAAAATAAACAACCGTTTTGTCATCGCCCAGATGGCTATCAAGCGGGTCAAGATGTACCGGGAGGGATACCCCTCCTTGGTCCAGGCCAACAACAAAGAGGTAGTCACCGCCTTGCGGGAAATAGCCGCCGGCAAGGTGCTTTTGGAGGATGCAATTCCAGAAGCGGGAATTGAGGTGCAAGACCATGGCTAAACGGGACTATTACGAAATCCTGGGTGTGGGCAGCAGTGCCAGTACGGAGGAGATCAAGAAGGCCTACAGGAGCATGGCCTTTAAATATCATCCGGACCGCAACCCCAACGACCCTGATGCAGAACACAAATTCAAAGAGGCGGCCGAGGCCTACGAAGTCCTCAGCGACACAGAAAAGCGGACCGTCTATGACCGCTTCGGCCACGATGGCCTGAACAACTCCGGCGGTCACCAGGATTTCAGTTCGGCCCACGACATCTTCGACACCTTCAGCGACATCTTCGGAGATGTCTTCGGCTTCGGTTCCGCCGGACGATCCAGGCGCGGCCCCAGGGCCCAGGCCGGGGCCGATCTGCGCTATAACCTGACCATCTCCTTCGAGGATGCGGTCAAGGGAACGGAAACCGAGCTGCAGATCCCCAAGGAAACCGATTGTTCGACCTGCCAGGGCAGCGGGGCCGAGCCCGGGCACCGCCCCGAGACCTGCAAGCACTGCGGCGGCCAGGGCCAGGTCTTTCAGAGCCAGGGATTCTTCCGCATCGCCACCCCCTGCCCCATCTGCCGCGGAGCCGGCAAGGTGATCACCAAGCCCTGTCCGGACTGCCAAGGCCGGGGCACGGTGCAACAGACCAGGAACCTGAAGGTGAATATCCCGGCCGGTGTGGACAATGGAAGCAGGCTTCGCCTGCAGGGCGAGGGTGAGCCAGGGAGAAACGGCGGTCCGCCCGGGGATCTGTTTGTTGTCATCCGGGTCCAGGACCACCCCCGGTTCTCCCGACAGGACTTCGACCTGATCACCCAGGTGGATCTCAGCTTTGTTCAAGCCACCCTCGGGGATCGCATTGAGGTCCCCACCCTGGACGAAGAGGTGCCCATGGACATTCCCAAGGGAACCCAGAGCGGACAGACCTTTAAGCTCAAGGGGCTGGGTGTCCCCCATCTGGGCAGCAGTCGAAAAGGGGACCTCCTGGTCCAGGTCCGGGTCAAAACCCCGACCAAGCTGACCAAGCAGCAGGAAGACCTCCTGCGGGAGTTTGAGAAGCTGGAGGCTGAAAAACCCAAAGGCAAGGTCAGGAACTTCTTTAAGCGGGCCATGGGCGAGCAATGAGCACCAACGGCTCCTTCAGCCATATCGACGAGCAGGGCGGAGTGCGCATGGTCGACGTCGGCTCCAAGCCGGAAAGCACCCGCCAGGCTGTGGCCGCCACAACGGTTCAGCTTGCGCCCACCACCTTCGCCCTGCTTCGGGACCAGGCCCTGCCCAAGGGGGATGTGTTGACCACAGCCCAGGTGGCCGGGATCATGGCCGCAAAGCAGACCGCTCAGCTCATCCCCATGTGCCACCCCCTGCCCCTTTCCCAAATCGACATCCAGTTTGAGCTGGACCAGGACACGGCCAAGATATATATCGAGGCCCTGGCCGCGACCACAGCCCCAACAGGGGTGGAGATGGAGGCCTTGGTGGCCGCCCAGATAGCCGCCCTGACCATTTACGACATGTGCAAAGCTGTCCAAAAAGACATCGTTATCGCAGACACCAGGCTGATCTACAAATCCGGCGGCCGCAGCGGGACCTACGACGTCAGAGACTGATCCCTTTCCCTTGCCGCCCCGCCGGTATCAGCCGGTCCCCCGCGCCCCCTTGGCGCCTGGCCCGATTTGCTGTACACAGATGGGCATGTCCAGTCGGAACACGCAGAGCACCCAAGCCCTATCCAGCCCCCGGCATCCCACACGGACCATCCATCTTGGAGGGCTCAGCGTTGGTGGAGATGCGCCCGTCCGCATCCAGAGCATGACCAACACTGATACCCGGGATCCGCCAGCCACCATGGACCAGATCCACAGGCTGGCAGATGCAGGGTGCGAGATCGTCCGCCTGGCCGTCCCGGACCAGACCGCGGCCGGGGCCCTGCCCGCAATCCTGGCCGATTCCCCTGTCCCCCTGGTTGCCGATATTCATTTCGACTATCGCCTGGCCCTGGCGGCGGTGGAATCCGGCATGCATGGCCTGCGCATCAACCCCGGCAATATCGGGTCATCCCCTCGCATCAACCGGGTGGTGGATGCCGCCCGGACCAACAGGGTGCCCATCCGGATCGGGGTGAACAGCGGATCGGTGGAAAAGTCCATCCTGCAGCGCTTCGGCGGCCCCACCCCCCAGGCTTTGGTGCAAAGCGCCCTGCACCACGTCCGTCTCTTGGAAGGCCGGGGGTTCACCGAATACAAAATCTCCCTCAAGTCATCGTCTGTGGCCCACACCCTGGCCGCCTACCGCCTGCTGGCGGAACAGACCGACTGCCCTCTGCACATCGGGATCACCGAGGCCGGGACCCTGCTTCGGGGAACGGTCAAAAGCAGTCTGGGAATCGGGCTGCTTTTGGCCGAAGGCCTGGGGGACACCCTCCGGGTGTCCCTGACCGCCGATCCCGTGGACGAGGTCCTGGTCGCCTGGGAGATCCTACGCGGCCTGGGGCTGAGATCCAGAGGTCCGGAGCTCATCTCCTGCCCCACCTGCGGCCGGACCGAGATCGACCTGTTCAGCCTTGCCCGTCAGGTGGAAGACCTCCTCCGCCCGGTGCCTGAGGTATTCACCGTGGCCGTCATGGGCTGCGCGGTGAACGGTCCGGGTGAAGCCAAGGAAGCGGATATCGGCCTGGCCGGAGGGCGGGGCAGCGGAGTGATCTTTAAAAAAGGCCGGGTAGTCCGGCGCCTGCAGACAGAAGACGAGATCATGCCCGCATTCAAAGCAGAGCTGGCTGCCTTTCTGGACCAGCTGCGAGGGAAGCAGCCCAATCCCCATTTCTAGCTGCAGCAGGACCGCCGGACAATGGAAGCTGAACCAACCACAACCCATCGGAGAGGGATATGCGACTGAGCCGGTATTATGTGCCCACCCTGAAGGAAAACCCGGCTGAAGCCGATGTCGTCAGCCACCGCCTCCTGGTCCGAGCGGGCATGATCCGCAAGCTGACCTCGGGCATCTATACCTTTTTGCCCCTTGGACTGCGGGCCCTGGACAAGACGGCCCGCATCGTGCGGGAGGAGATGAACCGGGCCGGAGCCATGGAAGTGCTCATGCCCATGGTCCAGCCTGCAGACCTGTGGCAGGAAAGCGGACGTTGGAGCGAGTACGGCCGGGAGCTTCTGCGCCTCCAGGACCGGCACTCCCGGGACTACTGCCTGGGCCCGACCCATGAGGAGGTGATCACCGACCTGATCCGGCATGAAATCCGCTCCTACCGCCAGCTGCCGGTCAACCTGTACCAGGTCCAGACCAAGTTCCGGGATGAGATCCGCCCCAGGTTCGGGCTGATGCGCTGCCGGGAGTTCATCATGAAGGATGCGTACTCCTTTGACCGGGACCAAGACGGCCTGGATCTCAGCTACCGGAGCATGTTCGATGCCTACACCAGGATCTTTCAGCGCCTGGGGCTCACCTTCCGGGCTGTGGAGGCCGACTCCGGCCCCATCGGCGGCAGCGTGTCCAGCGAGTTCATGGTTTTGGCCGAGACGGGTGAGGACGTGGTCGTGTCCTGCACGGCCTGCGGGTTCGCGGCCAATCTGGAAAAGGCTGAGGTCCGGTCTCCTGCTGAGCAACCCGGCATTAGCTGTCCCCAGCCCGAGATCGTGGATACTCCTGGGGCTCATACAGTCAAGGACCTGGCCGCCCAGCTGGACATCTCCCCGGACCAAGTGGTCAAAACCATGCTTTTTGCCGCCGACGGAGAGCCGGTGGCAGCACTCATCCCCGGCGATCGGGAGCTCAATGATGTGAAGCTCAAAAATTTCCTCCGGGCCACAGAGCTGGAGCTGGCCACCGCGGAGCAGATTCGGGAATGGACCGGAGCCCCGGTGGGTTTCGCCGGTCCCGTCGGGCTGCAGATCAAGACCGTTGTCGCCGATCGGCTGCTCACCCAGGGCACGGACTGGGTGACCGGGGCCAATCAGGCCGATGCCCACTATCTGCACGTGGACCTGGACCGGGACGCCCGGGTTGCGCACTATACTGACCTGGTCAACATCCGCCCTGACGATCCCTGCCCGGAGTGCGGGAAGGAGCTGCAGTTCAACAAGGGCATAGAGGTCGGGCACGTCTTTAAACTGGGGACCAAGTACAGCCGGAGCTTGCAGGCCACCTTCCTGGACGAGCAGGGTACGGAGCAGTACATGCACATGGGCTGCTACGGGATCGGGGTCAGCCGGATCGTGGCCGCCTGCATCGAACAAAATCACGATCAGGACGGCATCATCTTCCCTCCTCCGGTTTCGCCCTTTGAAGCCATGGTCCTGGCCCTAAATGCCAAGAACGAAAAGGTCATGGCCACTGCCGAAGACATCACTGCGCAGCTTGAAGGGCTTGGATTGGACGTCCTCTTGGACGACCGGGAGGAACGGCCCGGTTTCAAGTTCAAGGACGCAGATCTGCTGGGCTTTCCCCTGCAGATCCTGGTCGGGGCCAAGGGCATCGACAAAGGGGTGGTCGAGGTCAAGGACAGGCGCACTGGAGAAAGGCAGGAGCTCCCCCTGGACGACTTCACCGCCGGATTCCGGGCCTGGCGGCAGGAGGTCTGGGCTGGATGGGGGCTGGAGCAGAAGACAGATGACTGAGATCAGAAGTCAGGGACAATCCCGACCTCAGCAGAGCATACACTTGACACCATGGGGTTAGAATAGACTGAAAGCTAAGGTTGAATGATCGTCATCCGTCATGAAATGTATGTATGCCCCATATATTCTCCGTTTGTGAACTGACCCAGGCCATCAAGGATACCCTGGAGAGCGAGTTTCCCTTTGTCTGGGTTCAGGGCCAAGTGGGCAACGTCTCCAGACCCGGCTCCGGACATATCTATTTCACCCTCAAGGACGAGCGCTCCTGCCTGGATATCGTCTGGTTCCAGTCCAATCAGGCCGGGCGAATGAATGTTTCACCCGCCAGCCTCAGGACCGGACAGGACATCCTGTGCGCCGGACGGCTGAACGTCTATGCCCAGCGGGGCACTTATCAGGTCCTGGCCGAACTGGTCCAGGACCAGGGCCTGGGCCGTCTGCACCTGGAGTTCGAGGCCCTGAAAAAGGCCTTGGCTCAGGAGGGCCTGTTTGATCCTGGGCGCAAGAAGCAGCTCCCGCCCTCCATCCAACGGGTGGCGGTAATCACCAGCCCCTCAGGGGCGGCCCTGATCGATTTCCTGCGCCTCTCCCATACCCGCGGCCTGCCTGCGGACATCCGCGTCTATCCCTGTCAGGTCCAGGGCCGGGATGCGGAACACACCGTGGCCAGCGCCCTGGAAACGGCCGACCTGGAAGGCTGGGCCCAGGCTGCCGTTCTGATCCGCGGCGGAGGCTCTCTGGAAGATCTGTGGACCTTCAACACCGAAACCGTGGCCCGGGCTATAGACGCCTGCTCTCTACCAGTGCTCACCGGCATAGGTCACGAAGTGGACACAACCATCGCTGATCTGGCCGCTGACCTGCGGGCCGCTACGCCCAGTCACGCCGCTCAGCTCGTGTGGCCGGAACGCAGCGGGTACATCCAGGCCCTTGACGAGCTGGAGACCAAGCTGCTCAACTCCTGGAAGGCCAGGCTGGATCGACAGGAACACACAATCAGCTCTCTGCATCAGGCCTTGAGCTGGCTCTCGCCCAAGGGATACCTCTTGCGCAGGCAGGAACAGCTGCTTACACTCGGCAGGAGCCTGCACCGCCTGAGGCGGGAGGTGTTCAGGCCCAAGGAGGACAGACTGGGGCACGCCCTGCGGGACCTGCGGCGTCTGGGCAAGGCAGCCCGTCTGCAGCGCGACCTGGACCGGCTCACCCACCTGGCTTCCCGGCTGCAGACCGGGATGCGCAGCCTGGTGCGGACCAAAGAGCACCAGCTCCAGGATGGACAGGCCGCCATGTCCGGGCTGGACCCATACCTCCCTCTGCGCCGCGGATACAGCTTGGTCCGCCTGGGGGCAACCGGGGAATTCCTCCGTCGCGCGGAGCAGGTCCAGGCCGGGGACACACTGGAGATCACAACCCAAGAAGCCATCATCCGGGCCCGGGTGGACAACGCTGAAGACCGGATATGGCCGGAAGAAAGGGCCGGGGAAGAATCTTAGGAACCCGATCAATCACCCGGACTTGACCGCACATGGGCTCTCTATGCGGACCTTCTGGTCCCGGGGCCCCACAACCGATGCATGCACAGCATATGACCTCACAGAAAGACACTCCGAGCTTTGAACAGCAAATGGCCCGGCTGCAGGAGATTGTGACCCAGCTGGAAAACGAGGACCTGCCCCTGGAGCAGGGAGTTGCTCTTTTTCAGGAAGGAACGGCCTTGGCCAAATCTTGCCGGGAACAAATCAAGAACGCCAAACACAAGGTTCAGATCTACTCCCAAGGCCTTCTGCAGGATCTGGAGCTGGAGGACGAAAACCCAGATGCCGACAATGAAACAGACTCTTGATCTGTATCGCAGGGAGATGGAAGACTTCTTCACCTCCTGCCTTCAGGATGAATCCATTCCTCCCTCCCTGGCCCAGGCCATGCGCTACAGCCTGATGGCCGGAGGCAAACGCATCCGCCCTGTACTCTGCCTGGTCTGGGCCGAGTATTTCGGACGCTCCAGAGCCGAGACCGTCCCTTTCGCCGCCGGCCTGGAGCTTATCCATACCTACTCCCTGGTTCACGACGACCTTCCGGCCATGGACGACGATGCCGTTCGCCGCGGCCAGCCCTCAAACCATGTCCAGCACGGGGAGGCCTTGGCCATTCTGGCCGGTGACGGCCTGCTCACCGAGGCCTTTGCCCTCATGCTCTCCGCCCCCCTGCCCTCGGACCAGGTCCGCAGGGCGGCCCTGGATATTTCCCATGCTGCCGGCCCCCGGGGCATGGTCGGGGGCCAGGTGGTGGATATGGGCCTGAGCGGGGGCAAAGAGGCCGAGCTCGACGAGCTGCAGACCATGCACGCCATGAAGACCGGGGCCATGATCCGCTCCTCCTGCCGGGCCGGGGCCATATTGGGCCAGGCCGAGGACCGGGACCTGGATCGGGTGACCAGATACGGGGAGTGCATCGGATTGGCCTTTCAAGTGGCAGACGACATCCTGGATGTGGTTGGAGAGGCGGAGAAAATAGGCAAGCCCGTCGGGAGCGATTTGGCCATGGGCAAGGCCACCTATCCGGCCTTGATCGGGTTGGAGGAAAGCCGCAGACTGGGTCAGGCCATGGTCCAAGAGGCCTTGCGTGCTGTTCAGCCCTTCCAGGGGCCGCAGATCGACTTTCTCCGGGATCTGGCCGGATATATCATGGACAGGGTGGAGTAGCCCCAGGCAAAGGGGCAGGGATCCCCCCTTTGGCGGGGCTAAGAAAATACCGGGCCAAAGGTGGGCACACAGAAGAGATGACAAACTCCAAAAATCCACAGGCTACGTCCAAGAACCATGTCACTGAGAGGGCAAGAGAAAGGCATAGATATCCGAACATGTCCGAAGCACTGGACAGAGACAGCGGTGATTATCTTATGAGCCAAACCCATGCATCCATCATAGACCACATAGCCGATCCGGCTCAGATCCGCGATCTGCAGCCATCGGAGCTGGAACAGCTGGCTAAGGAGCTGCGCCGGGAGATTGTGGCCACTGTGTCGAGAACCGGGGGCCATCTGGCTCCTTCCCTGGGCGTTGTCGAGCTGACCCTGGCCCTGCTCCACACCTATGACCCCGCCCAGGACCCCATTATCTGGGACGTCGGGCACCAAAGCTATGCCTACAAGATCTTGACCCAGGGCTTGGAGGCATTTCAGACCCTGCGCCAATTCCAGGGGATGAGCGGATTTCCCCGCCTGGGCGAGTCCCGGTTCGACCACTTCGGGGTCGGCCATTCCAGCACCTCGATCTCCGCTGCCCTGGGCATGGCAGTGGCTCGAGACCTGCAGAACGAATCGAACAAGGTGGTGGCCGTCATCGGGGACGGATCCATGACCGCGGGCCAGGCCTATGAGGGCCTGAATCAGGCCGGAGACCTGGACCGGGATATGGTTGTGGTCCTCAATGACAACGAGATGTCCATATCTCAGAATGTGGGCGCTCTGTCCTCGTTCTTCAGCCGGGCCCTGGCCGACAGGCGGTATCTCCGGTTCAAGGAGGACATCAAAGCCAAGCTTCTCCAGGTTCCGCGCATTGGACAGGATCTGGTCAACTACGCCCGGAGGAGCGAGGAGTCGCTGAAGAACCTGTTCACCCCCGGCATGCTCTTCGAGGCCTTTAAGTTTACCTATGTCGGCCCCATCAACGGCCATAACCTCCGCCAGCTGACCAATGTCTTTGACCAGGTCCGCTCCCTGCACGGACCGGTTCTGGTCCACGTGGTCACGGTCAAGGGCAAAGGCTATCCCCCGGCGGAATCAAATCCCACCCACTTCCACGGTGTGGGCTGTTTCGAGCCGGAGACCGGAGAAGCCCCGCCCAAGTCCCGGACTTCCCCCGGGGACTACAGCTCGGTTTTTGGCCGCTCCATGTGCGCCCTGGCCAAGGAGGACGGCAGGATCGTGGCCATCAGCGCAGCCATGCCTGAGGGCACCGGGCTGGGAGAGTTCAAGGCCGCATACCCGGACCGCTTCTTCGATGTGGGCATTTGCGAGCAGCACGCCGTGACCTTTGCCGCGGGCTTGGCCAGCAAGGGACTGAAGCCGGTGGTGGCCATTTACTCCACCTTCCTGCAGCGGGCCATCGATCAAATCATTCACGACGTGTGTCTGCAGAACCTGCCGGTTACCTTCTGTCTGGATCGAGGCGGCCTGGTTGGGGAGGACGGGCCCACGCATCACGGGGCCTTTGACCTCAGCTACCTGCGAAGCATCCCGAATATGACCCTCATGGCTCCCAAGGACGAGCCCGAACTCCAGGCCATGCTCGCTTTGGCCACGAACCTTTCCGGGCCGGCAGCAATCCGGTATCCCCGGGGCATGGGGCCCGGGCATGAACTTGCAGACCAGGTGCACCCCATTTCCTGCGGTCAGGCGGAGATACTGCGGGAAGGGGAAGAGACTGCGGTTCTGGCCATTGGAAGCCGGGTCTACCCCGCCTTGCGGGCTGTGCAGGAGATTGAAGGGAGGACCGGGGCACAGATCGGGCTGGTCAATGCCCGGTTTGTCAAGCCGTTGCCCCGGGACACACTGCGCTCCCTCATCCACAACGGCATTTCCAAGCTGCTGGTGGTAGAGGAAAACGCCCTGGCCGGCGGATTCGGCTCCGCTGTCCTGGAGTTCTTGGCTGACCAGGACCTCCTGTCCGGACTGCGCATCAAGCGCCTGGGGCTGCCGGACGCCTTTGTCGGTCATGGCCCCTGCGCCACCCTGCGGCGGGAGGTTGGAATAGACCAGGACCACATCGCCAGGGCCCTGGAAGCGCTCTTGGGGCCATAGTCTTTGGCCGGCGGCCGGAAATCGGGGGGCAGATATCGGGAGTCATTCGCGACATCGACGGAACTGCTGGCTGCTGATGCCCGGTTTGAACAAGGGAGTCACATACGGTAGACAAGGAGGGGCGAATCATGATTCGCCCCTACCCACGGACTCGCCGGACCAGGCCACATTCTCCTGGTGTTCCGCCTTCCGCTGACTTCTGAGGTCTGGCCTCTGATCCCTGTCCTCCGGCCACTGGCTACTGCCCCCCCCCCAACTGCCGACATCTATCCTCTGTCCTCTGCCTCCACCTCTTCTTTCAACGCCCGGCGCAGGACTTTGCCCACAACCGTCTTGGGCAGCTCCTCACGGAACTCGACCTTCTTGGGCACCTTGAAGTTGGCCAGCTTCTGGCGGCAGAATCCAAGGACCTCCTTCTTGTCCAGCTCCTGTCCCGGTTTGGGGACAATATAGGCCTTGACGATCTCCCCCCGGGTTTTGTGCGGAACACCGACACAGACCGCATCCGCCACCTTGGGGTGCTCATACAGGACCTCATCGATTTCCCGGGGGTAGATATTGTAGCCTCCGGAAATGATCAGATCCTTCTTGCGGTCCACAATGAAGAAATAGCCCTCCTCATCCATATAGGCGATGTCCCCGGTGTACAGCCAGCCGCCGCGCAGGGTCTGGGCGGTCTCGTCCGGACGTCCCCAATAGCCGTGCATGACTTGCGGCCCCCTGATGATCAGCTCCCCGGACCGCCCTGGGGGCAGATGCTCGACCCCCATCTCGGTGTCCACGATACTGACATCCGTGTCCGGAAAGGGAAGCCCGATGGATCCGGTCTTCCGTTTGCCCCGCAGGGGGTTGAGGTGGGTTACCGGCGAGGTCTCGGTCAGGCCGAAGCCTTCTATGATCTCCGCACCGGTCAGGTCCTTGAACTGTTTGGCCAGCTCCACAAGCATGGGAGCCGAACCGGTCACGCAGTAGCGGATGGAGCGAAGATCAAAGTCCCGGATGTTTTTCTGCTGCAAAAGGGCGTTGAATACCGCGGGCGCAGACGGGAAAATGGTCGGCTTGACCTTGTCGATGGCCTTGAGGACCTCTTGAGGCACGAACTGGGGGTAGGGAGACACAGTGGCCGCCAGGGCGGTGGCAAAATTGATGCACACCGTCAATCCGTAGACGTGAAAAAAAGGCAGCAGCCCCAGAAAGACCTCCGGTTCGTCGCCTATTGTGTGCAGAACCGCCGAGCATTGCTGGACATTGGCGCCCAGGTTGTCGTGCCCCAGCATGACCCCTTTGGCCAATCCGGTGGTCCCTCCCGTGTACTGCAGGACAGCCAGATCCTTCCTGGGATCGATCTCCACCGGGGCAAAAGGGGCTTTTCTCCGGGTCAGGGCCTTCCAGGGCAAAACGCTCTTTCCGTCGTGGGGCACGGAAACAGCGGTCTTCTCCCGCCGGGCCTTGAGTGGATAGAGAATATTCAGGGGAAAGCGCAGGCCATCGCCCACTGAGGTGGTGATCACAGTATCCAATTCCAGCTTGGACCAGAGAGAGGAAATCTTGGGCCACAGCCGGTCCAAGGTAATCATGACCCGGCTGCCGGAGTCGGTGATGTGATGGACCAGCTCTTTTTCCATGTACAGTGGGTTGGTCATGACCACCACCGCCCCGGCCTTGAGCACCCCCCAGTAGGCGATAACGGTTTGGGGCAAATTGGGGAGCATGATTGCCACCCGGTCTCCTTTGCCCACCCCCAGGCGCTGGAGGTTGGCGGCCACGGTCTCCGCCTGTTCCTTGAGCTGGGCATACCCCAGGCGCAGGTTCTGAAAGACCAGGGCCGGACGCTGTGGATAGCGGGCAGCGGCCCGATCCAGATAGGCAAACAAGGGAATGGTCTCATACTCCAGATGGGGGGGAACCTGCGGATCGTACCGGTCCAGCCACGGCCTTTGTATGTCGTTGCTCAGCATCTGCGTCCTCCTGCACATGTCTCGATCTCAGTCTCAGCCCCGGTCCAGAACGAACACCGTTTCCACATGCCAGGTTTGGGGGAAAAGATCAAAGACCTTGATATCGCGAACTTTCCATCCCCGGACCAGAAAAGGCGCGAGGTCCCGGCAGGCATTGACCACGTCGCATGAGACCCAGACCATGCGCTGCAGGGATGGGACATCCAGGGTCTGAGCCAGCTTTTTCCCCGCCCCGGTCCGGGGGGGATCGACAACTGCGGCCTGCACGTTTTCCTTGCTCAGTCTGCGGCGGACAGATTCCCGGGCCAGATTGCGGCGCCCGAAACGGACATGATCCAGGCCCAGCCGGCGGGCGTTCTTCTTCCCTGCGTCCACTGCCCGGGCAGCACTGTCCAGGGCCAGGACCGGACAGCCTTTCTTCCCCAGGGGAAGGGCGAAATTGCCTGCTCCGGCGTAGAGATCGGCCACCCTCCATCCGGGGTCGATCCAGGAGCAGACCTCCCGGACCAAGAGCTGATTCCCCGCCCAGTTGGCCTGAAAGAACACGTCCGGAGGCACCAAGAGGTCCAGGTCAAAATCCGGCAAAGGCAGATGGAGGACTCCGGGCTCGCCCACCCTGGCCGCCTGATGGGTGGCCGGACTGGCGGCCAGGGCAATCCTGCCGTCTTCGGCGTCTGCGCACAATTCTGGGACCTGACGGCTGAACGGGCCGGCCAGCAAGAGGCAGTCCGGGCAGGGTACAGGATCATGTCCCTGCAAGGGCATCATGCACGGCTGCCCCTTGCTGACATGCATCTGCCCCCGCCAGCGATAGCGCCACTGCTTGGGACCGGCCACTGCTTTGATCTGCGGCAGATCTGCTCTCTGCTCCGCGGGCAGGGCCCGGTGCAGCTCGTTCTTCACCACTTCGGCCTTGAGTTCCAGCTGCGCGCTGTGGGCCAGCCAGCCGAAACGGCATCCGCCGCATGTCCCGGCCAATGAGCACGGGTGGGGCCGCCGTCTGGGATGGGGCTGCAGGACATCTGTCCATCTGGCCTGCAGATAGTCGCTTTTGGCCCGGGTGATGTGCACCCGAACCCGCTCCCCGGGGAACACGCCGGGCTCAACCAGCACCACCTGCCCGCTGTCCATCCTGGCCAATCCCCGTCCCCTCCAGATCAGGCGCTGGATTGTCAGATCAGCGCTCTGCATCATGCCGGCTCGCCAGCACCATTGTGCCGCCCGCCCGCACCCAGTCCCCAGACCAGGAGGTAGACGACTCCGGTATCCACAGCCGCAATGACCATCTTGACCGCCCACTGGCCCGCAAACAGGGGCAGCAGGGGCATGACCCCGCCAAAGGCTATGCTGATGAAAATCACGGTGTCTATGAACTGGGACAGGGCGGTTGAAAGGTTGTTCCGCAGCCACAGATGCCGTCCCCTGGTCAGCCTCTTGCAGGCATGAAAGATCCAGACATCGGTGAATTGACTGACCAGATACGCGGCCAGAGAGCCGGCAATGATCCGGGGGGTGGTGGCCAAGACCGCGGCAAAGGCCTGCTGCCCGGACCAGAAGTCGGCAGGGGGCCAATGCAGAGCCAGCTGGATGAGTCCGAAGGCGGCAATCAAAGCGACGAAACCGGCTCCCACGACCTCCCGGGCCCGTTCCTTCCCCCACACCTCCCCGATCACATCCGTACAGATAAAGGTCAGGGCATAGGCCAGGACGCCGGCCGGCACGGTCAATCCGGCTACTGTGATGATCTTGGTGGCCAAAACGGCAGCCAGAACAAGGCTGCCGGCGAAAAGGCTGGTCAGGATGGCCAAAGCCTGGGGGCTGGCTTGGGTTCTTTGGGGTGGGATCATGCGTGTACCTGCTGCGTGTAAGTGGTGTATCCGCCGGCGGAATCGTACAGGCTGGTTCAGGGTGTCCGGCGGCCAAGCGTGTGGTCTCCAGGCCGGGGCCGGGCAGTGTCCAGGGAAGAGCAAAGGCTTGCTGCTCGAGCTGAACCAAAGGACCGCCGCTGGCGGTGCTGGGTCCCTGCCTTCCGGCCTCTATCCTCCGTCTTGTGGCTTCAGAGACTGCCCTGGATCGCCGTGGTGGTGAATCCGCCCCGGACGTTGTATATCGTGGTCACTTGCAGGCGATCCGTATTCAGCACCCGGGCCAGATCTTGATGGATCCGGCGGGTTGCCTGCTCCTGGTAAATGCCGACCTCCTTGAAGCTGGTGATGTAGTACTTCAGGGACTTCAGCTCGATGCACATCCCGCCCTCGGGGTAGTATTCGACAATCAGATGGGCGAAGTCCGGCAGACCGCTGAAAGGGCAGACAGCGACAAACTCCCGGGTCTCGGTCTTTATATACTGATCCCGGCCCGGAAAGGGAAAGGTCTCCAAATACTCCGGACGGATCTCCTCCTCCCCTTTATAGGAAAACATGCGGCCTTCAGCTTGGGGCATTGCCTCCTCCGGAGCGCAGATATGCGGCCAATATGCGGTTGATGCACCGAACGGCCACGGATTCGGAAACAACGCCGGCCCCGCTCATGGGGGCCAGCTCGCAGAAATCCATGCCCACCAGCCGGGTGGAGCCGAAGAAAAGGGGCCAAAACCTCTGCAGCCAGGCAAAGGGAATCCCCCCCGGCTCAGGCGTGCCTGTCCCGGGCAGAATGGAGGGATCCAGCCCGTCGGCGTCAAAACTGATATACAGCGGTCTTCCCCCCAGAAACTCCCGGATCTGCTCTGCCCCGGTTTCCGGATCCGGCAGGGCGTGGGCAAAGAAGGTCAACAGGCCGTCTCCCTGGGCAATGCGGATATCTTCGGCCTCTTCCCGGCTCAGACTGCGGATGCCGAGCTGGACGACCGGGATGCCCAGCTCCCGGACCCTGGCCATAACACAGGCGTGGGAAAACCGGCTGCCTTGGAAAGACTCCCGGAGGTCGGCATGGGCGTCGATCTGCAGGACCGCCAGATCGGGAAACAGGCGGTGATAGGCCCGGATGGGGGGCAGGGCAATTGTATGCTCCCCGCCCAGAGTGAGCAGAAAACGATCCAAAGAGCAGACGGACCCCGCGAATTCATCCATGGCCCGGACCACGTCCTCTGGCCCGGATGCCGGCGGTTCAAACCAGGGGAGGGTGGGAAAGTGGGCCATATCCGCCAGATCCACTCCCAGATCCTGATCCCAGGTTTCAATCTCCGCACTGGCCCGGAGAATGGCCTCCGGGCCGTTGCTGGTCCCCTGCCCGAAGCTGACTGTGCCCTCATAGGGCACTGGCCAGATATCTATGCGCTGTCCATTCTTGGTATCAAGATCCAGATAGGAAGCCATGTCGCTCCTCAGCTCCGGCCTATGGCAGAAAGACTGCGGCCGAAATGGTCGTGGTCCACAACCCAGCCACTCCCCGGGTCACGCACGGGGCCGAAGCTGAATCCACTATCCCCCCGCTCATGCGATAGATCTGCCGTCGTTCATCGTAATCCTTTTCCGGGTCGAAATCGATGCCCAGGGTCGTGGCCAGCATGGTGGAGGCCAGGTCTTCGGCAAAATCTCCGATCTCCTGTTCTTCGGCCCCAAAGGCATGGTGTTCGGAGATATACCCGTAGTGGCTCTCGTCTGCCGGAAAGGCCATGCCCACAGCCGAGCCCACCAGCCTGCCCTTTTCATTGGTCGCATTCCGGGCCATGACACAGTAGGTGATCTGTCCGGCCTGCAGCTTGTCGATCCCCTGATCCAGGCTGACGATCTGGCATTTGGGCGGGAATATGCTGGAAACGTATACCAGATTCTGCTTTTCAATACCGGCATCGCGCAGAGCCAGCTCAAAGGACTGCAGCTTATTCTTGTGACGGCCAATTCCTTTGGTGAAAAAGCACTCGCGGGGTACAAATGTCATGGTCGGACCTCCTTCATGTGTCAGGGCCAGAACTCAGCCGGCCCGGGCAATGCCAAGATATTTCCAAACTTCCAAACCAAACCGGCATGTTTGTCGCTTATACCGTCGTCCATGCACGCTCCTTTTGTCCATCTCAGGTCCATAGTGGCGCAGGCGGTAATTATTCAGGATTCTTGCTGCGCAAGAAAAAGTTTGTGACCCCCGCCTTGCGCAGCCGGGCAATGAAGGGTTCCACTTCCCCCGCCTGGCCCGTGTGCCGAACCAAAACCCGGTACCAGGGCGTCCCCTGAACCATGCTCTGGACCACATCCACCGAGAACCCCCGCTCAGCCAACGAGCTGCGCAGGGTTGCCGCCTGGCTCTGCCGTTTGAAAGCCCCGACTTGATACTCGTATGTATAGCGCTGCTCATTGCGCTCAACCACGACCTCTGGATCCGGGGGGGCAGACCGGGAGGACTTCGCAGCCCCGGACGGCTGGGCATTATCCTGCCCGCTTTTCTGCAGGGAGTCATAAAACCCCAGCTCTTGAGCACTGAGCACGTTCCCCTGGTTTTGGTCCCCGTTGTGTTCCTCTGCCGCATGTCCGGGCATGTACTCAGCCACCAGGGGCACGAATGCCTCCGGCTGATATCCCCTGCCCACCAGCACCCCGAGAATAAAGGACCAGGCCACAACCACAAAGGAAAATACTGCCCACGAAATCATCCCGGACCAGGTCAGCTGGAACTGAACAGGCTTCCTCTTGGCCGTTTTCTTTTTCTTCTGGCTCCCTTTGGTGCTCGAGGAGCTCTTTTTGCTCGTCTGGACCTTTTGTGAGCTCATATTCAGCTGTTCCTGGCCCCTTCAAGGCGGACACACCCTTTGAGGTTCGCCTACATTGCCTCTGGAGCGCTCACGCCCAAAAGATATAGGCCGTTGCGGACGACCTGGGCCACACTGCGCATGAGCAGCAGCCTGGCTTGAGCCAGCTGTTCGTCGCCGCAGTTCAAAACTGGGTGGCGGTTGTAGTACTTGTGCAGCATGCCGGCCAGATCCAGGAGATAGAAGCTGATATGATGCGGGGACAGGGTCCTGGCCGCTCCGGAGACCGTATCCGGAAAGCGTTCCAGGCTCTTGATCAGGTCCAGATCTTCCTCTGTGTCCAAGCGGCTCAGGATCTGCGCCGACTTTTGCTCCGCCCGGACTCCCCGCTCTTCGGCCTTGGCCTGCATGGAACAGATCCGGGCATGGGCGTATTGCACATAATACACCGGGTTGTCCATACTCTGCTCTTTGAGCAGATCCAGGTCCATGTCCAGGGAGCTGTCGCTCTTGCGGCTCAAAAAGATGAACCTGGCGGCATCGGTTCCCACCTCGCTGATCACCTCGGCCAGGGTCGCGAACTGTCCGGACCGGGTGGACATGGTCATCTGCTCCCCCTTGCGCAGCAGATTGACCAACTGGATGAGCACAACCTGGAATGCATCCGCCCGCCGCCCCAGGGCCTGCACCGCGGCCCGCATTCTGGGCACATACCCGTGATGATCCGCTCCCCAGACATCGATGCACAGATCAAAGCCCCGGGCGTATTTGTCTGCATGGTAGGCGATGTCCGAGGCGAAATAGGTCAGCTCTCCATCCGACTTGCGCAGGACACGGTCCTTGTCGTCCCCGAAGCGCGTGCTCGCGAACCACAGCGCCCCGTCCTGCTCATAGGCCAGGCCTGCATCCTGCAGCTCCCGCAGGGTCGCGCTGACCGCTCCGGACTGAACCAAGGACTGTTCCGAAAACCAGACCTGGTGCTCCACCCGGAAGGTCTCCAGGTCGGCCTTGATCCCGCCCAGGATGCGGTCCACGCCCCATTTCCTGCATGCAGCGACCGCCTCCTCCTCACTGCGAAAGAGGAGCGCATCGCCCTGTTCCTGCACCAGCTCATGGGCCAGCTCCAGGATATACGCCCCTTTGTACCCGTCCTCCGGCAGATCGGCCTCCCTGTCACAGGCCTGCTTATAGCGGGCCCAGATGGACCGGCCGAGGAGATTCATCTGCCGTCCGGCGTCATTGAGATAATATTCCGTTTCGGCCTCATACCCGGCGGCCCGGAGGATCCGGGTCAGGCTGTCTCCGACGGCCGCTCCCCGCCCGTGGCCGATGTGCAGGGGACCGGTGGGATTTGCTGAGACATACTCCACCTGGACTTTGGTTCCTTCCCCCCACCGGCCGGAGCCATAGCTCTTTCCCTGATCCAGGACTTCGGCCACCGTCTGCTGCCAGAACTCATTGGAGAAAGAGACATTAATGAACCCAGGGCCGGCCACCTCCGCTCCGGCGATCATCGGTCCGCTCTGTTTGATCCTATCCGCCAATTTGGCAGCCAGGTCCCGGGGCGGCATCCCGGCCTGCTTGGCCAGAACCATGGCCGCATTGGAGGCCAGATCGCCATGGCCCTTGTCCCTGGGCGGCTCGATCTTGGCCTTGTCCGGCCACTGGAGTCCCTGTTCGGCCACAGCGGATTCCAGGGTCTCGTGGAGAAATGTATGTGCGCGCATTGTGCCTCGTATCTGCAAGCTGAGTTTTAGGCCCTGTCTCGCGGCTGACGCCGCTGGGTGGCCGATGTCGGTTCAAGGGACCTCAAGGGCGGCCTTCTGTTGCGTCCCCCAGCATCTGCTGAACTCCCTGCAGGGTGGCGACGAACTCCGCCTCCCAGGGCTCTGTTTTCTCGCTTAGGATATGTCGCATAAGCCGGGTCAGAACCCCTTTGGGCCCCAGCTCCCACCACCTGCGAACGCCCTGGTCCCACTGGTCCAGAATAATCTGGGACCAGAGCACCGGGGATATCATCTGTCTGGACATGGCCTCCGCAATCTCCCCTGCGGTTCGGGCGGTCCGGGAGGTGACGTTCAAATGGACCGGGATCCTGGGCGCTTTCCAGGTGACGTTCTGCATGACCCCGGCCAGTTCCTTGGCCGGCTCCTCCATCAGCCGGGAATGAAAGGCCCCGCTGACCGGGAGTTCTTTATATCTGCCCCTGCACTCCCGAACTTTTTCCCCGGCCCGCTCCAGAGCCGGTCTGGCCCCGCTTATCACGGTCTGTTGCGGGCTGTTGCAATTGGCCACGCACAGCTCCTCCCCGGTTTCTGCACCCACCCGGTGGACAATATCCCGGACCACATCCTGCTCCAGCTTGAGCACTGCAGCCATGCTTCCGGCCCGCTGCTCCCCGGCCTCGTACATCAGCCGTCCGCGGACGCAGACCAGATCCAAGGCCTCATCCGCAGCCAGGGCCCCGGCCGCCGCCAGGGCGGTGAACTCACCGACACTGTGCCCGGCCATGCATGAAGGCGCCAGGCATGCGCCCACATGCCGCCACAGCCCCAGACCGGTCAAGAACAGGGCGGGCTGCTGATAGCGGGTCTCGGTCATGGCCTGCTCATCACCGTCCCAGAATATCTCCCTCAGCTCGGCCCCGCACTTTTTCTCCGCCGCCCGCCACAAATCCATGACCTGGGTGTCGAATTCAGCAATATCCCGACCCATGCCCCGCTCCTGGGAGCCTTGACCGGGGAAGAGAACCCCGCTGAATGTCCTGGTCAGCTCAGCCATTGACTTCTCCCTGGGTTGACCACAAAATGGAAAACCAAAATTTGTACCTGAATTCCGGGGAAAGGTAAAGCATAGCCATAGGTGCAAAGGATGGCTAATAATCAAATTTATTCAACAAGATAAATGCACTATACTCTTACAACAAACGCGCATGTCCATCTTTCCATTTCCTGGGTCCAGGAACCGAAAATTTCAACTCCCAGTCTGACATGAAAAACGCTTCCCCTAGCCATGTCCCGGTCAAAGAGTTGAGCCGGATGGCCGCTGCCGACTTCCCCTGGCTGAACTCCTCAGCAGCCAGTCAGCTGGCCCGGTACATCTCAGAGCTCTTGACCTGGAATGCCAAAATCAATCTCATCGGCAAGCAGGACTGGCTGTCTGCATATCGCTTTCTGGTCCAGGACAGCCTGCACCTGGCCGAGCTCCTGCACCGCCTGGACCTGCCGGAACACCCTCTGAGCCTGGACCTGGGAGCGGGCGCGGGACTGCCCGGAATCCCCCTGCGTATCGTCTGGCCCCCCGGGGAGTGCCTGCTGGTTGAGCCGCGCCAAAAGCGGAGCTTATTCCTCCATCACGCCGTGCGCACCCTGGACCTGCAGCGCACGCATGTCCGGACCTGCCGGGCCGGGGATCTGGACCCGACCTCGGCCGACCTCATCCTCAGCCGGGCCATGTGCCCCTGGGACGAGCTGCTCCCCAAGGTTCGGCCCCTTCTGGCCCCCAATGGGCGGGTCATCGTCTTTTCCAACCAAAGCTGGGGGCCGGAGCGGATTTGCCCTCCGGGCTGGAGGATGCAGGAGGAGGTCCCCTACCCGGTGCAACCTGATCTCATCCGCTATTTCTGGGTCTTTTCGCCCATCACCTGACCCAGCTGGGTATTCTTGAAGATGATCTTGGTGGCCGCCTCATCCGCGACTTCTCCCAGCTCCATCACCTTTTCCAGAAAGTCCAGTATTTCGTACCGCCTTTCCTCAGGGGAATACTCAAAATCCTCGCCCAGCTCTCCGGACTTGATATAGGCGGTCAGCTCCTCGATGTAGGCATCGTCCAAACGCATGGTCACTCCTTGTGTTGACAGCAGAACCCGAGTCCCTTATAAATCGAACAAGCCGCCGGGGTGGCGGAACTGGTAGACGCACGGGACTCAAAATCCCGCGGGCCTTTGGCCCATGTGGGTTCGATTCCCACCCCCGGCACCATCCTCAAAGGGACCGCAGGCACTTCACCAGCCGCGGTCCCTTTCGCGTATCTTGCCGGAACGCCTTGCACATCCAGCCCGGCCCGTTCTGAAACGCCGGCAGCACCCGCCGGCTGAACGGCTTCGTCCCTTTATCCATCTTCTTCATCTGATCCTGTACTTGGCCAGACAGCCCTGCAGTCCTCCGTTGGACAGATCCTTGGTCCAGGCCGGAGACAAGGGGATCTGACGGTGCAGCTCCCTGCTTCCCAAATAGACGTAGGCAGTTGCCCCGGAGCAGCGCCGGCGCAGAAAGCGGCCGAAGGATTCCAGCAGCTCAGCCGTCTGTCGTTTATCCTGCAGCCGCCGTCCGTAAGGCGGATTGCAGACGATGACTCCTTCGTTCAGCCCCGGAGCATCGACAAATCCGGTCTCTTGCAAGACGATCCCTTTCCCTCCCGGGAGCTGACTGCAATTGGTCCTGGCCGCCCGAACCGCGTGCTGATCCACATC
Source organism: Desulfovermiculus halophilus DSM 18834 (assembly GCF_000620765.1). Classification (NCBI taxonomy): domain Bacteria; kingdom Pseudomonadati; phylum Thermodesulfobacteriota; class Desulfovibrionia; order Desulfovibrionales; family Desulfohalobiaceae; genus Desulfovermiculus; species Desulfovermiculus halophilus. Next base: position 138,222 of record NZ_JIAK01000005.1, on the reverse strand, counting down.
GCTTCCCCTGATCAGCCCCTGGGGCAGATTCCGGCCTAAGGATTGGCTCATTCCTCTCACCTCGGCCCACAGACTGGAATCGAAATCCGGCATATGCTCCAGGCCGAAGCGGGAACGCAACAGAGCGGGCGGGATCCTGGCCCCCTTGATCAGGGCCTCGCAGAGCAGGGTTCCGGAGCCGCACATGGGATCGAACAAGGGAGTCTGGGCATCCCAGCCGGTAAACGTGATCATCGCGGCTGCCAGGGTTTCCTGCATCGGAGCCGGGACAGAGACCCGCCGATATCCCTGCGGTGCAGGGAACCGCCTGAGGCATCCAGGCTGATGGTGGCCCTGTTGTTCTCCAGGTGCAGATGGATCCACACATCCGGAGATTGAGGATCCACATCCGGCCTGCGTCCGGTTCGCTCCCGGAACTGGTCCACTATGGCGTCCTTGAGCTTGAGGGCGGCGTACCGGGAATGGCGGATCCGGCTGTGACTGACATTGGAGAACACGGCAAAGCGCTGGTCCGGACCGATAAGATCCGCCCAGTTGATCTTGCCCGCAGTCTTGTACAAATAGCGGTCGCTGTGGCAGTCGAAACGAAGCAGGGGGACGAGCACCCTGGAAATAATCCGGGTATTGAACACAATCCGGTACAGGGAGGCCGGGTCCGCCCGGAAGGAGAGGCTCCGATAGCCCCGGCGGACGCTGTCCGCCCCGAACCCCTCGACCTCCCCCTGAGCCAGGTATTCCAGCCCGTCGACTACCTGGGCAATGAACCGGCTGTTCTTCTGGTATCTGTACATGAAGATCTGTTCCCCGGGCAGGGGTGCACGCAGGCCAGGCTGAGCGGTCAGCCCCTCAGCTCCAGAGCCACAGCTGGCTCAGAGCGGCCGCCACTGCGGAAGCAATTCCCACTCCACTGGCCCCCAGGGCCGATGCCTTGGCTCGCAGGGGATTTTCGCTGCGCAGGAAAACAATGAGCAGCACCCCGTACACGACAAATCCTCCCAGCGCCGCTCCCAGAGCGATCATCTCCCGGCAAGGAAGGAGCCACAGGGCCAAAGCCTGCCTGTCCGCCACCCAGGCCAGAAAAAAGGCCTGCACCAAAAGCACGGCCGCCCACTTGGCCGCATGCGGCAGGGCAAAGCGGTAATAGTCCCGGCCGAAGTCCTCAATGTTTCTCCGGGTCAGCAGGTAGACCATGCCTGCCGCCCCTGCTCCCCCCAGGCCGACAACCAGGGCCTGGCCCGCAAGCAGCACCCAGGCCGGGGAGAGCGGTACCTGCCATACGGCTTCCAGGCCCGGGGCCCGGGCGGGAGAAAACATGTGCAGAAACCCCTGGAAATAGAGATTCAGCCCAGTATACAGACCGGCCCACAGACTGAGCCAGGCCGGAAGCAGGACAAGGGCTTGCACCGCTTTGCGCCGCTTTAGGGGCTTCCATGTCTTGGCGGCTAGGAGGGAAAAAACCAGGCCCAGGCCCAGCCCGGCCAAAGGCCAGGACGCAGCAAGCCAGGGCAGACCGGCCATTGCGCTTTGGATGTGCAGTCCATACCGCAGATGTCCCAGACCAAGCCCGGCAAGGGCGAAGACAACAGCCCCCAGAAAGCCAACCATGCTCAGGCCCAGCATCTGCCGCCCGAACTTGTCCAGAAAGGATGCCCGCCGTTGCCAGCCCCATACCTGGCTGCCCCAGGCCACTGTTGCCCCCCCGGCCTGAATGGCCAGCGCAATGCCGGCCATGACGCCGAAGATCTCCAGCCCCAGGCGAAAGTACTCGTCCATCATCAGCTCCAGATTGAAAAAAAAGGCGTTTTGGCCTAGGCTCGATATTTCCGGATCCAACCCCTGACCTTGTGACAGCCTATGGCCAGTGCACACTCTCCATCCCGGGCACAGGAATTCTGGGCCTGCCTCGCCTTGCGGCACACAGAGGGCTTGGGAACACGAACCTGCAAGAAACTGATCCAGGCCTACGGATCGGCCCATTATGCGGTCACAGCGGCAGACCGATGGAGCCGGGACCAGCTCGTGCGCCCTTCAGTAGCAGATATTTTCACCCAGGAAAAGTGGCGGGACCCCGCCGGTGCTGAGCTGGAGCAGGTGCGCCGCAGGCAGGACCGGGTGGTCATGTATACAGACCCGGACTATCCGGATTCCTTGCGTCAGATACCGGATCCCCCCCTGTACCTGTATCTGATCGGGGACCGGGCCCTGCTCCGTTCCCCGTGCGTCGCCATAGTCGGTTCCAGAAAATGCACCCCCTACGGCCAGAATATGGCCCGGCGCATAGCCTCCGGCCTGTCTCAAGCCGGAGTAAGCGTTGTTTCCGGCTTTGCCCTGGGCATCGACCGCCTGGCCCATTTCGCCGGTCTGCGGGATCAAGGGCGGACAATTGCCGTTTTGGGCACCGGCCTGGACCGGGTCTATCCGGCTCAAAACGCTGATTTGTGGTCCAAAATCACAGCTGCCGGACTGGCACTTACCGAGTTTCCTCCTGGGAGCGAACCGGATGCCTACAATTTTCCCCGCCGGAACAGAATCATCAGCGGCTTGAGCATGGGCGTGGTGGTTGTGGAGGCGGCCCAGAAAAGCGGCAGCTTGATCACTGCCCGTCTGGCCCTGGAGTACAACCGGGAGGTGTTTGCAGTCCCCGGCCAGGCCACGGCCCCCAGCTTCGTCGGATGCCTGGACCTGATCCGACAGGGGGCGGTGCTGACCCGCTCAGCTGAAGATGTCCTGCAGGAGCTGGCCTTCCAACTGCCCACAGATCACGAGGAGTCCGCTCAGGATCAGTCCTCATCTGCCGCAGCCCAGCCCGCAGCTTCAAAGCTGGATCACCTGGGATCAGAGGAGCAGGCTTTGGCCCGCCTCCTGCTCGCCGACGCCCAGGTGCACATCGATACCCTGACCCAGCAGCTGGGCTGGGAAAGCAACAAGGTGAGCCAGACCCTGCTCATGCTGGAGCTCAAAGGCGTGGTTAAGCAGCAAAGCGGCATGTACTACGCCCTGGCCTGAGCCCATCGACGCATCAAGGTTGCCCCGGAGCCCATAATCCCTTGCGTCTTTGCGGCCCGCAGCCTGTTCAGATCAGATGTGGGGCAGACTGCTGCCCCAGAAGAAAGGCATGCACATGGACCAAAATCTCACCGATCTCCCCGAACCGGTCCACGGTTACCTGACCTACCTGAGCACTCAGAAGGGCCTGGCCGATGCGACCGTGGAGGCCTATGCCAACGATCTGCGCCGCCTGGACGCCTTTGCCCGCTTTCGGCACTCCAGCCTGGAGCATCCGGAAGAGCTGGACCGCGCTTTTCTCCAGGCCTTTATCGCCGACCTGCACCGGACCGGAACGGCCAAGACCAGCATTTCCCGAAAGCTTTCCACTCTGCGCGGTTTCTTCCGCTTCTGTCTCCGTCAGGGCTTGATCGGGTCCGATCCCAGCTCAGGACTCAAGAATCCCAAACATTCCGCGTCCCACCCCACCTGCCTGAACGTGGACCAGGTCTTCGCCCTTTTGGACCAGGCCGCGGGCACCGACCCCCAGGCCCTGCGGGACGTTGCCCTGGCCGAGCTCCTCTACGGCTCGGGGCTGCGGATCAGTGAGGCCATCCGGCTCAATCTCCAGGATGTGGACCTTGGCCAGCATGTGGTGCGGGTCACCGGCAAAGGCAGCAAGGAGCGGGTTGTCCCCCTGACCTCTGAGGCCAGAGATCGCCTGCTTCGCTACCTTGATCATCGTTTCGCCTTTCCGGCGGCCTATGACCAAGAGGCCTTTTTCCTGGGCCGGCGGGGAAAACGCCTTCAACGCCGGCAGGCCAACCGAGTTCTGGACCGCCTGGCCTCCATGGCCGGCCTGCCTCAGTCCATCTCGCCCCACGTGTTGCGCCACAGTTTTGCCACCCATCTGCTGGAGTCCGGCGCTGATCTGCGCTCGGTTCAAAAGCTCCTGGGCCATTCCTCCCTGTCCACCACCCAGCGCTACACCCACCTCAGCCTGGGCCACCTGGCTCAGATCTACGACCAGACCCACCCCCGGGCCAAGAGCTAGCGGGGCTCGAAGACAAACCAAACCCCGGCTGCGGCCAGGCATGAAGACGGCTGGCCTTCAAACCCTTGCGGTTGAGGCCTGCATGCGGTCTCACACGTAGACCACCGGCTCGTATTCTTCAAGCTTGGTGTGCACCTCCTCTCCGCCCAGATTGGCGGCCAGGTAGTACGGAGTCAGGGGTTCCAGGTGGAGTTCAAAGGTCTTGGCAAACTGGTCCTCGAACAGGGTCCGGGCCGTCCTCTGGGTCGAGCCCAGAAGTATCCGGTTGGTCCGCATGTTCCAGACCACGTCAAAGATTGCCGGAACCGGCAGAGTCTGCCTCAAAAGCCACAGTTTGACGTTCTCCTTCAGCTCCTTCTTGGCCTCCCGGCCGACGAATTTCTTGCCCTGCTCCTTGGCCTTGGCTGTGGCCTCCTGAAGGGCAACCTGATAATGTTTTTTAAATACCGCGGCGGGGATGCGCCGGGTATCCAAACGCAGGGCAAAAGCCACATACTCGCCTTTAAACGGGGATCCTGAAGCCCATTGCGTATCCAGCATGTCCTCAATACTCACCCATCCCCACGCATTTTCATCGGCTGTATCCTCGATCTCCTGGAAGCTGTCCCCGGCCAGGCGATCCTGGATCTCCAGCCACAGCCCTTTGGGCACATCCTCTACAATCCGGTACCGGGTAAAGCTCCCGCTGGCTGACATGATGCCCATGCCGTCTCCTTTGGTTTGCGTGTTGACCTCCGGTCTGGAACAAGGCATTTTTCATACTGTACGCAAGCCGTGATCAGGACCACAGGTATGACTCCGGGATACGCACACGTAAGCCGTGACCTTCTGGTTGCCAGAGCCAAGCAGGCGGTAGACGCCTTGGCCGAATGCAATCTATGCCCCAGACAGTGCGGGGTCAACAGAAGCAAGGGAGAGCTCGGCTATTGCCGGACCGGACGCCGGGCGGTGGTTGCCTCGGCCCATCTGCACTATGGAGAGGAAGCTCCTCTGGTCGGAAGCCGGGGCTCGGGGACCGTATTTTTTGCCGGATGCAGCCTCGGCTGTGTCTTCTGCCAGAACTACGACATCAGCCACGACACAGACCAAGGACACCCGGTCCGCGCCGGACAGCTGGCCGGGATCATGCTCGATCTTCAACGTCATGGGGCGGCAAACATCAATCTGGTCACCCCCTCCCATGTTGTTCCCCACATCCTGGAAGCATTGGTGGAGGCTGCCGCGTCCGGCCTGAATCTGCCCCTGGTCTATAACTGCTCCGGCTACGAACGGGTTGAGACCCTGCGCATGCTGGAAGGGATCGTGGACATCTACATGCCGGACATCAAATTCTATCACCCCGAACCAGCCGCGATCTATTGCCGGGCCGGGGACTATCCCCAGCAGGCCAGGGCGGCGGTCAAGGAAATGCATCGGCAGGTCGGGGACCTGGTCCTGGACCACGACGGCACTGCTGTCCGCGGGCTCTTGGTCCGCCACCTGCTCATGCCGGACCGCCTGGCCGGGACCATGGATTGGCTGCGTTTTGTGGTCCGGGAGATCTCCAAAGACACCTATATAAACATCATGGACCAGTACCGGCCGTGCGGACAGGCCTGGTCCTATCCAGAGCTCTGCGGGCCCATCCCCGCACAGGCCAGGGAAGAGGCCTTCGCCCATGCCAGGGCCCTGGGCCTGACCCGGATTGATCCAGGCCCCAAACGGCGCCTGCAGGACTTCTTCACGCTATGAAATAACTACTGTGTGGACCTGCCTTTCCTCCAGGAATGCAGGCCCGCCATCTGGACCATCGCCTATGCATACCACCCCTCAAAAGCTGTACATCGTCATGACCGGCCTGCCGGCCCGGGGAAAATCAACCATCGCCGCCCGGATCAAGGAAAGCTTTCTGGCCAGCGGCATCGCCACTGAGATTTTCAACAACGGGGACCTCCGCCGCCGCCTCATCGACCGAAACACCGCCAACTCAGACTTTTACGACCCAAACAACAAACAGAGCTCGGCCCTGCGCGAGCACATTGCGGTCACCAACATCAAGAATGCTGCCCACTTCATCGATCAGGGCGGTGAAGTGGCCATCCTGGATGCGACAAACGTCAGCCGCAAACGGCGGGAGCTCATCCTCTCCATGCTCACTGACCACCCTGTGCTCTTTATTGAGACCGTGAACAACGATCCGGAGATCCTGGAGGCCAACATCAACAGGAAGGCCCGCCTGCCGGAGTTCAGCCGCTTCGGGCACCAGGAAGCGGTGGCCAGCTTCAAGGAGCGGATCAGGTATTATCAACATATCTCCGACCCTTTCCAGAATGAAGCCAACTACATCCAGGTGGACTCCCTGCACAACAAGATCCTCAAATTCTGGCTCACCGATCACCTGCCTCACTTTGAGCAGCTCCGGGACCTGCTGGTCACCGACTACGTAAAGAACCTCTTCCTCGTCCGGCACGGGCAGACCACGGACAATCTCATAGAGCGGATCGGGGGCGATGCCCCGTTGACCGAAAAGGGACAGGAGCAGGCCTTCCGCCTGGGCGACGTGTTCAGTTCGGTCCCTCTGCCCTATATCTTCTGCAGCCAGAAGCAGCGGACCAGACAGACGGCCAAGCCGATCTGCGACAATCAGTCCTGCGGGTGCACCCTGGTACAGCTGGAGGAGTTCAATGAGATTGACGCCGGTATCTGCGAGGAGATGACCTACGAGGAGATCAAGGCCCAGATGCCCCATGTGTATTACGAACGGATGATGGACAAATACAACTACGTCTATCCCCAGGGTGAGGGATACGTGAGCATGCGGACCCGGATCGACAGGGGGGTGAAAAAGGCCCTGTTCTTAAGCGGAAATGCGGATCATATCGTTATTGTCGGGCACCGGGCGGTCAACCGGATGATCCTGGCCCATTTCCTCTACCGCCGGATTGAGGACGTTCCCTACATCTACGTCCCCCAGAACCAATATTACCATATTGTTTCCATGCAGCAGAAGAAGCTCTTTGAGCTGAAAAAGATCAGCTAGCCTCTACGCCCACGACCTGCACCGGGGCTGGCAAAGACCATTGAGAACCGCTCCACCTGATCTTGTAGACGGTATGCCCAGGTCTGGGCATACCGTCTAGGACAGCACGAACTGCAACTGGGGGACTGTCACTGTCCGAGCAAGACAATGAGCTCTTCTTCCACCCGCTGTGCGGTCAATCCGAAATAGGCGTACAGATCCGGTCCGGGGGCGGACTCGCCAAAACGGTCAATCCCCAGGACCCGTCCCCGGGTTCCCACATATGCGGCCCACCAGTCGGAGCTGCCGGCCTCCACCGCCAATCTGGCCTGCACCGCTGTGGGCAGAACGCTCTCCCTGTATTCCTCGCTTTGGGCCGCAAACACCTCGGCACAGGGCATGGAAACCACCCGCACCGCCCGGCCCTGGTGTCCCAGCCGTTCGGCCGCCTGCACGGCCAGCTCAACCTCGGATCCGGTGGCTATGACGATGGCCTGGGGGTACGCGTCCGGCTCAAACAGGATGTAGCCGCCTTTGGCGATGGCCTGAACCGTTTCCGGGCTCCGGTCCTGATGCTTTGTGCTCTGCCTGGAGAACAAAAGGGCGCTCGGCCCCTGGCGGGACAGGGCCGAAACCCAGGCCACAGCGCTCTCCACAGTGTCGCAGGGCCGCCAGACGTGCAGATTGGGCATCAAGCGCAGGGAAGAGGCATGTTCCACAGGCTGGTGGGTCGGGCCGTCCTCGCCAAGGCCGATGGAGTCGTGGGACAAAACATGAATGGCCCGAATCCCCATCAGGGCCGAGAGGCGGATGGCATTGCGCGCATAGTCGGAAAAGACCAGGAAGGTCCCCCCATAGGGGATCAGCCCCCCGTGCAGGGCCATGCCGTTCATGATTGCGGCCATCCCGAACTCGCGCACGCCGTAGTGCAGATAATTGCCTTCCCACCCCTCCTTGCTCACCGGGCGGGATCCGGACCACACGGTCTGGTTGGACCCGCTGAGGTCGGCAGAGCCGCCGAAAAGCTCCGGCAGCAGCGGACCAAGCTCTTCCAGGGCCATCTTGGACGCCTTTCTGGTGGCCATAACCTGGGCCTTGGCCTGCAGCTCATTGACCGCCTTCCAGGCCAGATGGGCAAAGTCCGGAGGCAGCTCCCCGGCCATGCGCCGCTTGAACTCCGCGGCCAGCTCGGGGTAATCAGCAGCGTACCTGGCAAGCATCTCCTCCCATTCTGCCTGGGCTTTGGCCCCGCTCTCCCTGGCATCCCAGCCCTGGGCGATGGCCTCGGGAACCACGAACGCTGGATGGTCCCATCCGAGCTTTGTGCGCACGGCCTGGATTTCCTCCTCTCCCAGAGGGGCGCCGTGGGCCTTGTGGCTTCCGGCCAGACCGGGGGACCCATAGGCAATCTGGGTCCGGCAGCAGATCAGGGTGGGGCGGTCCTGAACCTCCCGGGCCTGGTCCAGGGCCTGCACCACCGCCTGGCTGTCGTGGCCGTCCACCTCCGGGATCACATGCCAGCCGTAAGCCTCGAACCGCTTGGCTGTGTCGTCCCCGAACCAGGAGGCAATGTTGCCGTCAATGGAGATCCCGTTGTCGTCGTACACCGCGATCAGCTTGCCCAGCCCCAAGGTCCCGGCCAGGGAGCAGGCCTCGTGGGAGACACCCTCCATCATGCATCCGTCGCCGAGGAACACATAGGTGTGGTGATCGACCAGGGGAAACCCTTCCCGGTTGAACTGGGCGGCCAAGACCCGCTCAGCTATGGCCATTCCCACTGCATTGGCCATCCCCTGTCCCAGAGGCCCGGTCGTGGTCTCCACCCCTGGCGTGACCCCGTGCTCCGGGTGGCCGGGAGTCCTGGAATGCAGGCTGCGGAAGGCCTTGATGTCTTCTATGCCCAGATCGTATCCGCTCAGATGCAGCAGGGCATACAAGAGCATAGAGGCGTGCCCGTTGGACAGAACAAATCTGTCCCTGTTGGGCCAGGCCGGATCACTCGGATTGTGCACCAGGTAGTCGTTCCAGAGCACCTCGGCGATATCGGCCATGCCCATGGGCGCTCCGGGATGTCCGGATTTGGCCTTCTGGATGGCATCCAAACTCAATAAGCGCACAGCATTGGCGAGTTCCCTGCGGGACGGCATGATTCCTCCTTGCTTGACGGACAAAAGAAAGTCAGCATAGCATACCCAGCGCACAGCCGACGGGCCGGTTCTTCCCTCTGGTTCATTATTAATGAGGGCAAAAAGTTGCTTACTTTTTGCGCGCTGCACTGAAGCTGCGCGGGAAATACACTCCCGCTTGCGGACATAGCGCGAGCCCGGCCATAGGCGGGATAAAGAACATTTCGCACCCATTTGCAAAAATCTCGGGGCAACACCAGAGGGCCCGTCGCTTTCGCATAAAAGGACTTTGATCTGGAGTCAATCTTTTCTCATCGAGGTATTCATGCCCGCAGAGCCGTTCATTCTCTCCCCCTCCTTGCTTTCCTCTGACTTCAGCCGCCTGGCTGATGAGCTGCACGCCCTGGAACAGGCCGGTCTGCGCTGGGCGCACTGGGACGTCATGGATGGCCACTTTGTGCCCAATATCACCCTGGGACCGCCGTTCATAGCCGCCTGCCGCCGTCAAAGCGGCCTGTTCTTCGACGTGCATTTGATGATTGACCACCCGGATCGGTATGTGGACGAGTTTGTCCTTGCCGGCGCGGATCTGGTCTGCGTCCATGCCGAAGCCTGTGTCCACCTGGAACGCACCTTGAGCCGGATCAGGGAGCTGGGGGCCGAATGCGCGCTCGCCCTGAACCCGCACACCCCCCTGTCTGTTCTGGACTACGTCCTGCCCCAGCTGGACATGGTCCTGATCATGAGCGTGAACCCCGGATTCGGCGGCCAGTCGTTCATTCCCTTTTCCCTGGACAAGATCGCGGATCTGAAACAGATGATCACAGACAGAGGCTGTCGCTGCAGCATTCAGGTAGACGGCGGGGTGAACCTGGACAATGCCCAAAAGCTGGTTCGGGCCGGGGCGGACATTCTGGTCTCCGGCTCGGCCTTTTTCAAGCATCCGCCCTACGCGCAGCGGCTGCGTGAGTTCCTGGAAGCGGCCGGGAGCAGGCCGTAAGGGTTCGCCAAGATGCGCAAAGGAGCCGGGCTTGGCCTCAAGCCCGGCCCACTCCACGGCTTGGACTTTCCTTCAGTCTCCCTTTTCCAGCTCCACGATCTTCATCTCTGGAAACTCGGACAGCTGATCCTGGACCATATCCCGGTTGCCGACCATGAGCGTCTGCAGCCGGTCCGGGTGCAGATGCCGGGCCGCTGCCCTGTTCACATCCTTGACCCGGACATCCCTGATGTTCTCGACCAACCGTTCAAAGCTGTCCGCCGGCATGTCCCGATAGGCATAGTACAGCTGGCGGTCCAGGATCTCTTTGGGCGTCTCGTAACGAAAGACCAGGGAGTTGACGAACTCCTCCTTGGCCCGCTGCAGTTCCTCCCCGGTGACCCCGTCCCTGTGCAGGGTGACAATCTCTTTTTTCAAGGCCTTGGTCGCCAGGACCATATTCGCGCTCCGGGTCTTCAGTCCGGCCAGGAAAACCCCGGGATAAAAGTACTTGCTCCCGAAGCGCCCATAGACGGAATAGGCCAGCCCCATCCGGCTCCGCAGGTTCTGGAACAGACGGCTGGAAAAGCCCTGACTGAGGACTGCGTTCATGACCTGCAGGGCGGCATAGTCCTTGCTTTGACGCAGGCCACCCTTATGGCCCATGAGTATGGACACCTGATTCACCCCGGGCATATGGATGAACTGCTGCTTCGGCTCCCCGGAGGCTTCCACAGGAGGAAAGTCCAGCTGCACAGGTTTTCCGGCCGGAACGGCGCTCATGCTCTCAGCCAGCATGGTCTGGACCCGCTCCGCCCGCACATCCCCAACCACTCCGATGAGCATATTGGCCCCGGTAAAGTGCCGGGCATGCAGATCCCGGATATCATCCCTCCGCACATCTTGAACCGTTTCTGGGTCAGGCAGACGGCCGTAGACGGTCTCCGGACCGTAGACCAGACGCTTGAACTCCCGAAAGGCCACTTCCTGCTGATTGTCGTTTCGCCTGGCGATTTCGGTCAGCACCTGCTTTTTGGCCCATGCTATCTTGTCCTCCGGAAACCGGGGGTGGGCCAGGAGGTCTCCCAGCACCGGCACCAGGCTGTCCAGGTCCCGGCGCAGAAGGTCCAGAGAAATCTTGGTGGAGGCAAAGCGCATATCAACCGAGAGCTTGGCCGCCTTGTTCTCCAGGAGGGCATTCAGCTCTTCCCCTGGGTAGGACCTGCTTCCCCCGCTGCGCAGGGCCTTGACGGCCACTTTTCCCAGACCTTCCTGTCCCTCCGGCACCTGGGCCTCTCCACAGCGGACCAGGACCTGGATCCGGACCAGGGGCAGCTCATGATCCTCAATGACCACCACCCGGGCCTTGTTGGGCAGAGTAAAGGTCTGCGGCTGCACATGGGGCCAATCGGAAAGCTGCGGAAAGGTCAGCTCAGTATAATGCGGCGGGGCGTCGCTCCAGCCCGGCGCAGCGACACAGCACATCCCCAGGACCAGGAGCAACCCGAACATAAATCTGGACATAGGACAGCCTTCCCTTAATTCTTCGTTTTGCCTTGTGGCTTGCTGTTTTGCACCAGGCGGACCTCAACCCTTGTATCCGGATCCAAATGGGTCCCCACCGCCTTGCGGATCTCTCCGGGCTGAACATCCTCCAGACGTCTGAGGGCCAGGAAGGCCTCCCGCCAGTCCCCGTCCAGGAGCTGGGCCTTGGCCAGGCTCCTGGCCAGCCCGAGATTGGAATCCAGGCTGCGCAGAAGCCGGGCCCGGGCCTTACCTTTCACCCTCTTAAGCTCCTGGTCAGAGACGTCAGTGGTGCGCATGCGGGCCAGCTGCTCATCTATGCCCGCTGCCAGATCGTCCAGAGACACCCCGGCATTGGGCAGGGCAAAGAGCACAAACAGTCCGGGGTCGACATCTGCAGGATATCCGGAGAAGGTCCCCACCTGAGCGGCCAGCTCCTGTTTCTGAACCAGAGAGGTATACAGGCGGGAGGTCCGGCCCTGACTGAGGATGTCACTGGCCAGCTCCAGAGCCGGGGCCTGGGGATGGAAGCGGCTCACTCCGGAGTAGGTCCGGGCCAAGACAGGCTGGGCCCGGCTGGAGATTTTTAGCTGCTTTGTTCCCAGGCGTTCAGGCTCCTTTGTCTGGACCTCCGGGGGCCTGGGCCCTGTGGGCAGAGCGCCGAAGTATTCCTCCGCCCAGGCCCGGATCTGCTCCGGGTCTACATCTCCGGCCACCGCGCAGACCATATTCTCCGGGACGTAGTATTTTTCGTACAGTCTGGTCAGATCCGAGGGCAGGGCGGCCTTGATCTCGGACTCCCAGCCGATGACCGGGTTCCGGTAGGGGTGGGCCACAAAGGATGCTGCCAGCAGGCGTTCCATCATCCGCCCGATGGGGCTGGAGTCAACCCGCATCCGGCGTTCTTCCAGAACCACCTCTTTTTCAGTGAAGAACTCCCGCCACACCGGGTCCCGCAGGCGTTCCGACTCCAGGCTGAACCACAGCTCAGCCCTGTTCGCCGGCAGGCTGCAGAAATACATGGTGTACTCCGAAGAAGTGGCCGCGTTCAGGTCCGTGCCCCCATTGGCCTCAATAATGGAGGCGAACTCGTTGGGCTGGACATAGGACTTGGCTTTCTCCCGCAGGCGTTCAAACTTCTCCTTTCTGGCTTGCACGGTGTCCTGGGCTGCGTCATTGGACTTTTGGGCCCTGCGCCAGCTTAGGTAGGCCTGCTCCAGCTGGTCCAAAACCTCTTCTTCCGCCTCCCAATTCGTGGTCCCGATCCTGGAAGTGCCTTTAAAGGCCATATGCTCCAGCATATGGGCCAGACCACTCAGTCCGGCCGGCTCATCCACACTACCCACGTCGACCATGGTCACAAAGCTGGCCACCGGGGCCTGATGGCGCTCGATGACCACAAAGCTCAGCCCGTTGTCCAGGGTGAATCGGCTTACCTTGCCCTCCATCCTGGTCAGCAGGTCGTTTTCGGCTGCGCAGACCTGAAACGCGCAGGCCAGGATACCCACAACACACAGCAGACAACACTGCCACAGAGATGCTTTCCACGCTGTCTTCATATCGGACTTTCCTTGGTCTTTGCAAAAAACTGGGTCAAGACGTGATCGCTGGCACCTTCGTTGGATGCTCAGGATTTCCCATACACCATATTCCTCGTCAAACCAAGCCTGGAAAATATCCAGAGAGGAGATGACATCACTGCTCTCCTCACCTAGAATAGACAAAACAGCCTGCTTCTTTTCCCCCAACCCGACGTGCGGTCCATGAACACGACACACTTTCAGCAACACTTCCTGTTCAGAATTGTCGCCTGGCTTGGGGCCTCGGTGCTCTGTGTCGCCTCCGCTCTGGGCTTCGTCCTCCTGGCTGCTGAGATCGGGATTAAAAACAGTCCCCGCATCCAGCAAGCCCTCCTCGCTCGCATCCAAGACTCCCTGCCCGTTCCCGTGCAAGCCGCTGATATGGAGCTGGACTTCTTCCCCTTGCCCCTGGTCCGGGCCAGCGGGGTTGAGATCCACCTTCCCCGGGCCGGCCTGGTCACCGCCAAGGAATTGGAAATCAGGCCCAGCTTTGAACACCTCCTCCTGGGCAGGCTGAGCCTTGCCGAAGCTGTGGCCACCGGCCCCAGGGTTGACCTGGACATCTCCGCTCCAGAACAGGATCTCGGGCAGGAGAAAATGCAGGCCGTCATTCAGAAGATTTCCTCTGCCCTGCCTCAGGGTGCCGAGCTGGGCATCGTTTCCGGAACCCTGGGCCTATCCTTCCCCCAGGGAAAACAGGTGATCTTTACCCGGGTTTTTGCCCGGCTGGCCCATGCGGAAACAATCACCCTGGACCTGCAGACCCGGGGGGACCTGGCCCACAGCCTCCACCTCTTTGCCGAAATCCCCGCGAATCAGGACCAGATCCAGGGCACCGCCCAGATCGAGGGACTGCAGGCGGATCGGGTCCTGTCCCTTTTGGGTCCACCTGAGCTCCCCCTGTGCTTTCAATCAGGCTTTGTGACCATCAACAGCAGCTTCACAGTGCACAATGACCTGCGGCTGAATGCCCATCTGGACCTGACCGCCGAGAACCTGCGGGTCAGCACACAACACAGCACCCGGGATATCAGCGGCCTTGCCGTTGAAAGCACCCTACAGCTCCAGGCATCATCCCTGTATGCCGATATCCATGATGCTCGCCTTCGGGACCCCCAGATCTCCCTGACCGGACAGATAGGGGCGGACTTTGAACATCCGTGGCTGCAGCTGGGCGTGCAGGGACGGGATCTGATCGTCCCCCCCGTGGCCGGGATATGCATGGACCTGTTTCCCAAATCCAAGTTCCTGAATAAGCTTTTCGGAGTGATCCGCGCAGGCCGCGTTCCCGATCTGCATATCAGCACCCACGGATCAAACACCGAGGAGCTCAAGCGCGAGCTCCTTATCCAGGGTCGTATGGAAGAAGGCACCCTGCACATCCCCAAGCTCGACCTGACCCTGCGGGAAGCCGACGGATACGCCTGGGTCAAGGAGAAAATCCTGTACGGTTCCGGAATTTCGGCCCGAATGGACCGGGCCAGGGGCTGGGAGGGGAGCTTCCGCTTCGGCCTGGAAGACAGAGAGGACAGACCCTTCGCCCTTTCCATGCAGGTTTCCGGCCCTGTGGAGCACATCCCCGCTATTTTGCATACAACAGTCAAGGACCAGGCGTTTATCCGTGAACTGCAAGGACTGAGCGATATTCACGGCAGGGCCCGGGGAGAGCTGGACCTGACAAAGACCCCTCAGGGCCTGAATATCGACATCCTGGCCCGGGAGTTCACCATCAACGGCGGACATCAGCGGCTTCCCTGGTCCGTGACGGCCAAGGGGACAAATCTGCGCATCACCAATCGCCGCCTGACCGTGGAGTCAGCTCAGACCGAGCTGGGTTCCAGCCGGCTGGAACTCAGCGATGCCGCCCTGACCTGGAAAGATGAGCCGGCCCTGGACATCCGCGGTATGCACGGGCGGCTGGACCTTGGATCATTCTGGCCCTGGATTCAGGATCTCTCCGGTGAACTGGCCCCAAACAACGCTTTGAGCCGGCTGAACCTGCTCGGTCGGGCCGATGTCTCAGAAGCCTCCCTCAATCTCCCCTTGTCCTCTCCCCGGAAAAGAAGGCTGGAGTTTAGGGCTCAAGTCCACAACGTTCGCGTCGATCATCCCGTGTTGTCCCAGCCCGCAGACCTCACTTCCGGGCAGATCGTCTGGGGGCCGCAGCGAAGCGCGGTCCGCAACCTGAGTCTGAGCTTTCTCGACGGTCAAGCCGAAATAGACGCAGTGCTGCCTGGATTGCCTGTGGACTGGAAAACACCTGGCCTGGACCTTGAATTCGACGGCCGGTTCGGCCCGCACAGTGCCCGGCTGATACAGAGATTGGCCGGGGTTCCCTCCCCTTTTCAGGTCCAGGGGCCCCTGAGCATTGATCAGGGCCGGTTCCAGCATCAGGCCGGGGGGACCTTTGTCCTCCGGGCCCGCCTCGGCTTCGGCTCCGGGCTTGGTGCCGCACTGGATGTCCTGTGGGGTGCGGACCAGATTGAGCTCAGGGAGTTTTCGATCCAGGACCATGACCTGCGGGGGACTCTTTCCGGGAGCAGAACAGGCCCCTGGATTCAGGCTTCCCTTGCCGGGCGGATCCGTCCGGCAGCCCTGGAGCGCATCTTTGACCAGCCCTGGATCACCGGGACACAGGGGATGATCTCCGGTGATCTGCAGGCCCGGCTCAATACATCTTCATGGGGTTTGGACCAGGTCCGGGGCGGGATCCAGATCACTGAGACCGGCCTGAAGCCGGAAGGCATCCCGGAGCTCACCCTGCACCGCCTTAGGCTACAGGCCGAATCTCAGGCCTCTTTGAGGATTGACGACGCATCCCTGGCCTGGGACGGACATGAGATTGCTGTCCAGGGCACAATGCAGGGCACAGATGCAAAAAAGACCGTCCTCGACCTCAACATCCAGGCCGAGGAGGCGGACTGGTCGTGGGTCACGTCCAGATTCAGCTCCTTGGCCTCCAGATTCTCCTCGGATGAGGACCACGGGTTGCCGGCAGTCCAGGGCCGGGTCACGACCCGGGTGGAAACCTTTCGCTACCACAACCGGATCATATCTCCCTTGCATCTGACCTGGAATCTCCAGCCGAATGCCCCCTTGACCGTCCGCATCCATGAGCAGAGCGCCCTGTGCGGGATCTCTGTGCCGGGGAAGATCACCCTGCCCCAGGAGGAGATTGGGTTTACAGTTGCTCCCTCCTGCCAGCAGCAACCCCTGACGCCGATCCTGGAGTGCCTGACCGGATCCAGCAGGGAACTGGCCACCGGCACCCTGGACCTGCGCGGGCACCTGGGTGGCACTGCCCCGGATGCACAAGACCTGGCCTCCCACCTGCACGGCGAACTGAACATCGAGGTCACTGACGGCCGACTGCTGAGGTACTCCATCCTGGCCAGGGTCCTTGAGGTCATAAACAGCACAGAGATCTTCTTCGGCAGCTTGCCGGATCTGGAGAACGAAGGGATCCGATTTGCCAGCCTGCAGGCCTCAGCCCGGATGCAGGGCTCTCGGATCAAGGTCGACCATGGGCTTGTTGACGGCCACAGCCTGGAAATGGGATTCTCCGGCACGGTTGATCTTGGACAAGAGACCGTGGATATCGTCGTCTTGGTCGCCCCCCTGAAGACCTTGGACCGGCTGATAAAAAAAATCCCGGTCATCAGCGGGTTGACCCGGGGGAATCTGGTCACTATCCCTGTGCGGGTCACCGGCTCCTGGCAGAATCCAAAGGTCATCCCCTTATCCCCTCAGGCTGTGAGCAAGGAGCTTGTGGACTTGATGCACAGGACCCTCAAACTGCCCCTAAAAATCTTTCAGCCCTTTACCGATGAGCATAATGAAGACAAAAAAGCCCTCGGCGAGTGATCCGGTTTCTGACCTGCTCCCCAAACAACCCACGTTCAGCCCTGCCCACCCCTTGCCCCGGGGGGCGAAATGCACCCGCTGCCGTGGGCAGGCCGAGATCCACCTGCCCTCCCATCACGCCAACTTCTGTCCGGACTGCTTTCTGCACTTTGTGCACACCGCAGTGGGCAGGGGATTAAAAGAGATGAAGTTTCAGCCCCGTCCCGTCATGGTCGCGGTGTCCGGAGGCAAGGACTCCCTGGCTGTCTGGGATCTTGTGCATCAGCTGGGGTATGAGACCAGGGGCCTGCACCTTAATCTGGACATCCCGGGGTTTTCCGAGGCCTCCAGCCGGGCAGTGGCCGACTTTGCCTTACCCCGCGGCCTGGGCTGGAGCGAGTACAGCCTCAAGGAGATCTTCGGGTACTCCATTCCCGAGGTTCACGGTCTGTTGCGGGGGAAGACCTGTTCCGTCTGTGGACGGCTCAAACGGGCCTACTTCAATCGGCTCACCGCCGGGGAAGGGTTTAATACCCTGGTCACCGGCCATAACCTGGACGACGAGGCCGGGCGGCTTCTGGGCAACCTCGTGGGCAGGCGCCTGGAGCACGTGGCCAAGCAATATCCCTACCTGCCGTCGCCCCACCCCCGGATCCCGGCCAAGCTCAAGCCCCTGTACCGCCTGGAGATCAAGGAGCTTCTGGCCTACTGCGAGCTGCGGGGGATTGTCCCGGTGCATGAAACCTGCTCCTTTTCCCGGGGAGCGACCTCCCACACCTTCAAGCAGGCCCTGGAGCTTATGGAACAGTCCATGCCCGGAACCAAACGCAGCTTTCTCTTTTCCTATCTGCGGGATAAACCAACGGCTACGCAAGGGACAAGCCAGGTCCGGGAACGCCCGGAGACCGAGGGGAGGGAAACAGACGAGGACACCGCATCCGGCTTCGGCACATGCCGCGTGTGCGGGGAGCCGGCCTATGCCGATCTATGCGGCATTTGCAGCTTATACAACCGCCTGGTGGAAAAATCCAAACCCTGAGGCCTTTATGTCCACTGCCCGTGTTTCAGCCAGCCTCCATTCCCTGCCCCACGCCCTGCACTCCTTTCAGGAGGTGGTCACTGGGCTGGAAGACAGGATGCCGGCCGTGTTTCTGGATTACGACGGGACCCTGACCCCCATCGCAGATCATCCTGATCTGGCGGAGCTTTCCGAGCCGGTGCGGGACACTCTTCGCCGCTTGGCCCGCCTGAGCTGGACCGGAATCATCAGTGGCCGGGACCTGGACAATATCCGGGGCCTGGTCCAGGTGGACGGCCTGATCTACGCCGGAAGCCACGGTTTCGATCTGCTGATCCCCGGTCACGGACGGATTGAGCCGCATCCCCCTTCACCCGTCCTGGACCGGGTCGAACAGGAACTGCGCACCCTGCTCCAGGCCTTTCCAGGCGTGCACCTCGAGCGCAAGCGGCACTCCCTGGCCGTACATTACCGTCAGGCACTGCCCCGGGACCTGGATGCAGTCCAGGCCGGGGTGGAAAGAGTCCTGGCCCTCCACCAGGGACTCCGGCACTTTGGGGGCAAGAAAGTGATCGAAATCCAGCCCAACCTGGAATGGGACAAGGGACAAGCGCTCCTGTATATCTTGGACCTCCTTCCTGCTTGGAAAGGGCGGGGCGCACCCATCTATATCGGAGATGACACCACAGACGAACACGCCTTTGCCGTGCTCCCCCTGCCTGGGGCAGGCATCTGCGTCAGCGAAGAGGAGCGCACCACCCGGGCCGCTTACCGGCTGAACACCCCCCGGGAGGTCCACCTCTTTTTGGAAAAGCTCCTCCGATGGCTGGAAGGTAACGGCCCCTCTGGGTAGCCTGAGGGCAGAGACCTCATCGTTCCGGCGGCACAGCACCCATGGATGAGGAAAGAACGGGGCCCGGATCAGGGTTATTCAAAGTCCTGATCGTAATTGGTGAAAACATCCTCGTCGTCGCCAAAAACCACTTCATCCTGAATGCGTATTCTGTCCACCACATGCTCCAGCTGCAGGTCGTCGCGCAACAGGCGCATGAGCTGTTGATACTGCTCCGCCGAGGGCAGGACCCCTTCCACGGAAACAATCCCGTTTTGGCATTGGATATGAAAGTTCTCCGTGTCGATCTCTCCTTGGTCCAATATGCGGTCCAGTATTGCCTCTTCCACCTCTTCGTCAGAAAGATTTTCCATCTCTTCAGCAAAAGACGGGCCTTCCGGGTATTCTTCATCCGCCATAGACCTCTCCTTGAACCAGGGGTTATTGTACCTGTGAGCGAAAATATTGGATTTGGGTCCGGTGGTCAATGTGGGCCCTGGACAGATCGCTGGATCTGGAGATACCATGCGCATGAGCATTGAGGCTCTTCGACACAGAAGAGATGGCAAACTCCAAAAATCCACAGGCTACGTCGAAGAACCAGCATTGATTATACTTCTGCCTGGAGACCTGTGTATGACCACCTCACCCCCTACTTCCTGGATGAGCAGACGCTCGTTTCTTGCCCTGAGCATGGGCGCGGCCGCAGGAACCCTGTCCGGATGCGCCGTCAACCCGGTGACCGGCCAGTCCCAGTTCATGCTCATGTCCAGAGAACAGGAGATTCAGATAGATAGTGAACGCTCCCCGCACCAGTTCTCAGCCGACTACGGAGTGATCCGGGATTCGGGCCTCAACGCCTATATCAACCGGACTGGACAGGGCCTGGCCGCCCTGACCCACCGGCCGGACATGCCCTACTCCTTTCAAGGAGTAAACGCCGCCTACGTCAACGCCTATGCCTTTCCAGGCGGGAGCATTGCGGTAACCAGGGGCATACTGGTGGAGATGGAGAACGAGGCCGAGCTGGCCGCCCTGCTCGGGCATGAGCTCGCCCACGTCAACGCCAGGCATACCGGTGAACAAATGACCAAGGGCGTCTTTGTCTCCGCACTCTTGACCGGAGCCGGCATAGCCCTGGGAGACGACGACACCTACGCTGCCTTGCTTTCCAACCTTGGCGGCCTCGGGGCGAGCATGCTTCTGGCCAAGTACAGCCGGGACAATGAACGGGAAGCAGATGCCCTGGGCATGGAATACATGGTTCAAGCCGGCTACAGTCCCCAGGGGATGATCGGCCTGCAGGACATGCTGGTCAACCTCTCCTCCCGGCAGCCCTCGGCCCTGGAGACCATGTTCTCCACCCATCCCATGTCCAGGGAACGGCTGCAGACCGCCCGGCGGACCGCCGAATCCCGCTTTGGGTATGCGGCGCAGAACCCGGTGTACAAGGAACGCTACATGGACCAGACCGCGGACCTGCGCAAGATCAAGCCGGCCATCAAAGCCATGCAGGACGGCCAGAAGCAGATGGCCGCAAAGGACTATGCCCAAGCAGAAGCATCATTTAGCCGGGCCCTCCAGGTCGCTCCGGACGACTATGCCGCCTTGGTTATGATGTCCCAGGCCCTCATGGCCCTCGGGCGTCCCCGGGAGGCTGAGCGTTACGCCCAGCAGGCGGAAGAGGTTTATCCCCGGGAAGCGCAGGCCAAATACATGACCGGGGTGATCAATCTGGAGCAGGGGGATTACGAGACCGCTCTGCATTCCTTTTCCTCCTACGACCAAGTCCTGCCCGGCAATCCCATGACCACCTTCCTGCAAGGCCTGTCCTTGGAGGGAATGGGCCGCAAAGAGTCGGCCGCCTCCAGGTATATGCAGTTTCTGCGCCAAGGCAGCCAGGGAAACCAGGCCCGGTATGCCTATTCCCGACTCAAGGAATGGGGCTATATCCGCTGACCAACCCACCCGGTGCCGGCCTTGGGATCCAATACTGGATCGCTCTGTTCCCTCCGGATAGAGACCGGCTCGGCTTGCTTTGGGCATGCAAAAGGTCTACAAGGGCTGGTCTACGGGCCGACTCTGTCCGTCAAACCGTCGTATCGATCTTTTTTTTTCAAAAGATCGACGCACAACCATACTGACCTCAGCAATGACCGATACGACCACTGATTCGAAGATTCAAACCGCATTGCCCCCAAGCGTGACCACTGTCCGTCTAGAGGACAAGACCGTGCATATCGTGGGCACTGCCCATGTCTCCCATGCCAGTGTCCGGGACGTGGAGACCGCCATCTCCCAGATCCGGCCGGAGACCGTCTGCGTCGAGCTCTGTCCTTCCCGGCATCAGGCCATGACCCGGCCCGATGACTGGAAAAACATGGATCTCTTCAAGGTGGTCAAGGAGAAAAAGGCCCTTTTCCTCCTCCTGCAGCTGATTCTTTCCGGCTTTTACCGCTCCATAGCCAAGCAACTGGGGATCCAGCCCGGGGCGGAGATGCTGGCTGCCGTGACCCAGGCTCGAGAGCAGGGGGCGAATCTGGTCCTGGCCGACCGGGATGTGAACATTACCCTGAAAAGGGTCTGGGGCTATCTGCCCTGGTGGCAGAAGCTGAAGATGCTCTTTCACCTTGTGGGCACCCTGATCGTCCCGGACAAGGTGGATGAGTCCAGCATTGAAGAGCTCAAGGACAAGGACCAGCTGGAAGTGGTCATGGATCAGGTCGCTCGAGCCTACCCTCAGGTCAAGAAACGGCTCATCGATGAACGGGATCTGTACCTGGCCCATGCAATCCAGAACGCCCCCGGCCGGGTTGTTGTCGCCGTGGTCGGGGCCGGACACGTCCCGGGAATAGTCAAGGCCCTGCCCTCGCAGATCGACCCGGCCCCTCTTCAAGAACTCCCCCCGCCCGCGAAATGGCCGAGAGTCCTCAAATGGCTCATCCCGGCCATTATTCTCGGCCTCCTTGTCTACGGATTTATTCAAGGACCGGAGCAGTCGATCCAGTCCGTCTCCATCTGGGTCCTGGTCAACGGCATTTTCTCCGCTCTGGCCGTTGCCCTGGCCCTGGCCCATCCAATCACCATTGTTTCCACCTTTGTGGCCGCTCCACTCACCAGCCTGAATCCCACTGTGGCTGCCGGCTGGGTTGCCGGCCTGGTGCAGGCCTGGGTCAAAAAGCCCACTGTGGCCGACCTGGAGGGCCTGCCCGGAGCTCTTGGTTCTGTGCGCAGCTTCTGGCTCAATCCTGTGTGCCGCATCCTCCTGGTTGTGGTTTTGGCCAACCTGGGCAGCTCCCTGGGCACATTCGTGGCCGGAGGGTGGATCGCCAGCCGGCTGTTTTAGGTCTTCTCCCCGCCCTCTCAGCAGCCTTCCTTGACAACCAGCCCAGCATGTCTATGTATTGCAATTGGAGATTTCTTCGGGCCTGGGCTGCCCAGGGGCGAAGGAATCTCAGGCTGGCCCCGAAAACCGTCTCCAACCACAAACCCTGAAGAGGAGGATGCCGCTCTATGTCCACAGCCCAGAGCTACGACTTTCAAGCCGAGACCCAAAAGCTTTTAAATATCATTATCCATTCCATATACACGAACAAGGAAATATTCCTCCGGGAGCTGGTCTCCAATGCATCCGACGCCCTGGACAAGGTCAGATTCGCCCAGAACAAGGGAACCGAGGTCGCCGATCCGGATCAGCCCCTGGAGATTCGGATCTCAACTGATAAGGACGCCGGGCGGCTGACCATTGCCGACACCGGGACAGGAATGAGCGAGGAGGAGCTGGTCAGCAATCTGGGGACCATCGCAAAGTCCGGGACAGAGGAGTTCCTCAAAAAGGTCACCGAGGAGCAGGAAAGCCCGGAAAACATCATCGGCCGGTTCGGCGTCGGCTTCTACTCCGTATTCATGGTCGCCAGCCAGGTCCGGGTGACCACCAAATCCGCAGACCCCGAAACCCCGGCCATGCTCTGGACCTCCGACGGGATGGGAAGCTACACCGTGGCCCCGGCAGAAGAGGATATGTCCAGGGGCACCCGCATCGAGGTCACCCTGAACGAGGAGGAAAAAGAGTACGCTGATCCGGACCGGATCAAGCACATTATCAAGAAGCATTCCAACTTTATATCCTTCCCTATCTTTGTCGACGACGAGAAGGTGAACACCATCCCAGCCCTGTGGAAGGAATCCAAATTCAACATCACCCAGGATCAGTATGCCGAGTTCTATAAGTTTTTGACCTACGACAGCCAGCCGCCGCTGGAGACCATCCATACCTCGGTGGATGCCCCGGTCCAATTCAACAGCATCCTGTTCATCCCCCAAAAATCGACCCTGTTTTTTGAAAACGTTCCTACGGACTACGGTCTTGACCTGTATGTGAACCGGGTCCTCATCCAGCACAAGAATCAGGACCTCATTCCCCAGTATCTCAGCTTTGTCAGCGGGGTTGTGGATACCGAAGATCTGCCTTTGAACCTGTCCAGACAGGCCATTCAGGAAAGCGCTCTTATAAGCAAGATCCGGACCACAATCACCAAGCAGATACTGCAAAAGCTCAAAGACCTGGCGGCCAAGGACCCGGACCGCTACACCACTTTCTGGGAGGAGCACGGCAAGGTATTCAAGCTGGGATATTCGGATACCGGCAACAGGGAGACCTTTGCCCAGCTGCTGCGGTTCAACGCCTCCTGGCACCAGGATGATACCGGGCTGGCCTCTCTGGATGAATACATCGACCGGATGAAGGAAGGACAAAAAGAGATCTATTTCATCTCCGGCCCGAACCGGGAAAATATCGCCTCTAACCCCCATCTGGAACTGTTCCGCAGCAAAGGCCTGGATGTCTTGTATCTCTTTGAGCCGGTTGATGAGTTCGTGCTCCAAAGCGTGGGCACCTACAGGGAGTATGCCCTCAAGGCCGCGGAGCATGTGGACCCGGGTGATCTGGAGCAGTTCGGGTCCGGGGAAGATGAGCCCAAGGAGACCCTGAGCTCGGAGGAAGAAAAGTCGTTTGATCAGCTGCTCAAAGCCATGCAGGATATCCTCGGCGATCGGGTCACAGAGGTCCGGAGTTCAAAGCGACTGTCCACCAGCCCGGCCTGTCTGGTCAATCCGGAAAGCGGGATCAGCTCCCAGATGCAGAAGATCATGCACATCATGAACAAGGACAGCTCCATCCCCAAACAGATCCTGGAGATCAACCCCAATCACCCCTTGAGCCGAAACCTGCTCAAGGTCTACTCCCAGGATCCAAACGACGCCTTTGTCCGCCAAAGCACCGAGCATCTGTTTGAGACCGCCCTGCTGCAGGCCGGATACCTGGCTGATCCCCATACCCTGGTCAACCGAAGCTTCGAGATCCTGTCCCAGGCCAGCTCCTGGTATACCCAGGCCAAGGATGCCGGGGAGGAGACCAGGTAAAAGCTCCCTTCAGCCAGGGCGGCCTCTGCGCTGAGCAGCAAGCCCGTGCAGCCGCCCCGCTTGCAAAGATCCGGTGGTTCAGGTGTCAGGGGGAATCCTTTCGGCTTGTCCCCTGGCCCTGACCCCGGATCCCTTCCTTAATCCGCCTGCTTGCGGATAAAGGAAGGGATTTCAAATTCATCCTCGAACACGAACTCTTCTTCAGAGCCCTGCTCGCTGGTATACTGCCCTGCGCCCTGTTCCGTGCTTCCCGCCCGGCCTTTGCGCAGATAGGCCGGTATCTGCCGGTCCTCGTTGTTTTGCGCCGGCGGGGCCTGCCGCTGCTGGCCGGTCCTGGCCTTGTCCAGATTGGCGACCTTCCCTTTTGCCGCCCCAAAAGGCTGGCTCTGCTTGCTCTCCACCGGCTGCTCAATGCCGGTGGCGATCACTGTAATCCGCAGCTCGTCCCCGGCATCGTTGTCAAACACAGTCCCGAAGTAGATCTGGGCATCCTCCTGCGCTGACTCGGAGATCGTGCTCGCTGCCTCGCTGACCTCGTCGATGGTCAGGTCCGGCCCGGAAGTTATGTTCATCAGCACGCCCTGCGCGCCGTCAATGGACACATCCTCCAGCAATGGGCTGGTAATGGCCTTGGTCGCCGCTTCCCGGGCCCGGCCTTCGCCCTGAGCGATTCCGGTTCCCATAAGGGCCAGCCCCATGCCGGACATGACAGCCTTGACGTCGGCAAAGTCCAGGTTGATCAGCCCCGGGACCATGATCAGATCGGAGATGCCCTTGACCGCGTAATACAGGACCTCGTCCGCCTTTTTCAGCATCTCCAAAAATGAGGCCTTTTTGGAGGCCAGGGACAAAAGACGGTCGTTGGGGATGGTGATGATGCTGTCCACAACTTCCTTCAGGCTGGAGATGCCCTTTTCCGCCTGCTGCAACCTCTTTTTGCCTTCAAAAAAGAACGGCTTGGTCACCACCCCGACGGTCAGAGCTCCGGCCTCCCGGGCGACTTCGGCGATCACCGGAGCAGCTCCGGTTCCGGTGCCGCCGCCCATTCCGGCGGTGACAAAGACCATATCCGCCTCGCCGATCATCTCCCGGATGATGTCCACACTCTCCAGGGCCGCCTCCCGGCCGGTGCTTGGATTGGCCCCAGCGCCCAGCCCTTTGGTCAACTGCTCGCCCAGCTGCAGCTTGTACTCGGCCTGGGAGTGCTTTAAGGCCTGGACATCCGTATTGGCCACAATAAACGATACTCCCTGCAAGGCGGAGGTAATCATGTTGTTCACTGCATTGCCTCCGCCGCCTCCGACGCCTATGACCTTGATTTTTGCGTTGCCTTCAGGCTCTATCTCCATGTAATCCATCACTGCCTCCTTGTACATTTCCAAGCATTCCGCCCGGCTGTCACCGCACCGTATATATTGCTGCCCGCGCCGGCCCACAAAAAAGGGCCCCCGGGGCGATTCCTGCTGGCCGGACCTAGCGGCCTCGGCATCAGCTGATCTCAGAGAACCATTTCCGCATGCTGGCCAGAATGCGGTTGAATATTCCTTTCTCCCGAATGCCGAACCGCAGGTCATCCTTGTGCGTTTCCGCCCCCCACTGCAGAAGACCAACTGCCGTGGCATGGGACGGGTTGTTCACTATATCGGTCAGGCCTCCCACCCCCCGAGGTGCCCCCACCCGGGTCGGCAGATCGAATATCTGCTCCCCCAGTTCTTCTATTCCGGCAATCTGCGAGCTTCCGCCGGTGAGCACCACCCCGGCGCCGACCATCTCCTTGAACCCGGACCGGACCAGTTCCTGGTCAACCAGACTGAGGATCTCCTCCACCCGGGGTTCACAGATCTCGGCCAATACCCGCTTGGATATGGTTCTCGCATCCCGGTCCCCGACACTGGACACCTCGACCACCTCGTTGTTCTGTACCTGGCTGGCCAGAGCGCAGCTGTGAGCGATCTTCAGCTTTTCGGCGCTCTTCATCGGGGTCCGCAGCCCAAAGGCGATGTCATTGGTCAAGTTCATCCCCCCCAGGGGCAATACGGATATATGCTTGATGGAATCATTGCCGAACACAGAAAGATCAGTGGTCCCCCCCCCGATGTCCACCAGGGCGACCCCGATTTCCTTTTCTTCTTCTGTGAGCACCGCTTTGGCCGAGGCCAAAGACTCCAGAACGATGCCGGAGACGTCCAGACCGGCCCGATGGCAGGACCGGACGATGTTCTGCGCGCTGGACACAGCGCCGGTCACCATGTGCACCCTGGCTTCCAGCCGCACCCCGGCCATGCCCAGGGGGTCCTCGATGCCCCGCTGATCGTCCACGATATATTCCTGGGGCAGGATGTGAATCAGCTCCCGGTCCAGGGGGATGGCCACGGCCTTGGCCGCGTCTATGACCCGCTCGATATCCTTGGAGGTTACCTCTCCTCCCTTGACCGCAATCACCCCGTGGCTGTTAAAGCCCATAATATGGCTCCCGGCAATACCGGCGAACACATTCCGGATTTCACATCCGGCCAAAAGCTCTGCTTCTTCCAGGGCCTTCTTGATGGACTGCACCGTTTGCTCGATGTTGACCACCACCCCCTTGCGCAACCCGGTGGAAGGACTCATTCCGATCCCGACGATATCAACCCCTTCAGATGAGGCTTCTCCAACCACGACACAGATCTTTGTGGTTCCAATATCCAGTCCCACCACCAGTTCGGGCTTGGCACTCATACCACGTCACTCCTATAGCCTACCCAGCCAGTACCTTCGAATACAAGAATATACGCTACCATCCCCAGTTCATCCCGCCGCTGCACGTCCCTCCACATGAACCGCAGCCTGCCGATATTTACCTGCAGGTTGTCCCTGCCCAGCATGACTTCCAGGGCGGGATTCTGCAGTCGTATCTGCAGCCTGTTGCCTGTTCCGAACCGAATCCAGGACACCTCCCCCAGACCAAAGGGGATCTGGTTTTGACTCCATTTTTTGGTCACTATTCCCAGATCCCTCTGGTCCCGGCGCAGGTCCGGATTGCAGACCAGAAGCGGCAGGGAGGTGAAAGAGGCCACGTCCACAGGCGCTATGAGCTCTCCGTGCTTGTCTGCGTAGTAGATACGCTCTTCTTTTTGACGCCAGAAAAAGGGCACCTCCTCTTCCACGTCGATGCGCAGACCGTGCGGAAAGTGCCGGTGAACAGCCACCGCTTTGATCCACGGATCTTCCATCAGGGACTGCCGGATCTTCCACAGGGACAGATCCAGGAGGTTGTCGAATCGATCCAAGTGGGCCTGGGCCAGGACCTCTCTGCGTGTCAGGCGCTGCACCCCCCTGACCTCTACCTTTTCCAGGGCCAGAATTTCGGTGCTTGTTACCCAGCGATACCCTGCAATCAGGAGCAGACTGCTGCCCAGCACAAAAGCCAGAGCACACCCGGACCAGACCAGAAATGCAAGCACTTTGGGCACCAGACCCACGGACTTTCTCTGTGCCCTTTTGTTGTGATATGCGTTCTGCTTGGCCATACCTCAAGGCATTTCTCCGATTGGCTCCGGACTGCCCTCGCCTCGGGGAGAAGACCGGCAGGGATCAATGATTTGAACCTCG
The DNA here is from genome assembly GCF_000620765.1 of Desulfovermiculus halophilus DSM 18834. Classification (NCBI taxonomy): domain Bacteria; kingdom Pseudomonadati; phylum Thermodesulfobacteriota; class Desulfovibrionia; order Desulfovibrionales; family Desulfohalobiaceae; genus Desulfovermiculus; species Desulfovermiculus halophilus. The sequence continues at coordinate 110,271 of NZ_JIAK01000005.1, read as the reverse complement.
GGATCCAGATCCACTCCGCACCGGTCCCGCACCCGACGTTTGGCCTCCGCAATCAGCTCTATGGCCTGGGCAAAGCTTCCTCCCCCGGAATTGATCAGAAAGTTTGCATGCAGGGAGGAAAATCCCACTCCCCCGACCTTCCTGCCCCGCATGCCGCACTGATCCAGCAGCTGGCCGGCAGGGGCTTGGGGGGGGTTTTTGAACGTGCACCCGCAGGTCCGGGCATCCACGGGCTGGGTCTGCCGCTTGCGATGCAGAACTTCTTGCCTTTTTTGCTTCAGAAAGGCCCCATCAGCCGGGGAGAGCACAAGCTCCACCTCGTGGATGATCCATTCCCTGCCCAATCCCAGGGGCCGAAAGCTCCGATATGCGTACTGCACCTCCGTTCCCGACAGCCAGACTAGCCCCGTTCGGGGCGTCCAGCATCGCACCCGGTGCAGGCATTGGCCAATACTCTGTCCGAAGGATCCAGCGTTCATGGCCACGGCTCCACCGACATCGGCCGGGATTCCGGACAGTCCCTCAAGTCCGGCCAGCCCATGGTCCTGAAGCCAGCGCAGGAGTCCGGGCAAGGGAAATCCGGCCGGGACTCGAACCACACAGCGTTCGTTGGTCCGGCTGTAAACCTCCGGTCTGGGCTTGGCTGGAGGCCGCACCACACAGAAGGGCAGGTCGCCGTCCTGGAGCAGGAGATTGCTCCCCCGGCCCAAGGTCAAGGGTCGCAGCCCCTCCCGCTGCACAAACCGGAACCAGCGCTCCCAGTCTCCAGGCTGCTCGATTCTGACCTCGGCCTGGGCCACTCCTCCAATCCCCAGCCAGGTCCGGTCCTGAAGGTTCGGACGGGACAGGATCTTCACCCTTTTTCTCCCTGGAGGAACTGTTCGCCCAGGGTCCAGATATTCCCGGCCCCCAAAGTGAGCAGGATGTCTCCGGTCTGCAGGATATCGTCCAGGACCTCCAGACAATGCGGCAGATCCGGACAGAACATGACCTCGGTCGCACTGACCTGACGCACTCCCTGGGCCAGGCTTGCTCCGTTCACCCCAGGAATCGGGTCCTCTGAGGCGGCGTAGATCTCGGTCAGGACCAAGAGATCGGCCTGCGCAAAGGCTCGGCAAAAATCCCCGAACAGGGCCCGGGTCCGGGAAAACCTGTGGGGCTGAAAGGCGACGACCAATCTGGACTGAGGATACATCTGCCTCAGGGTCTCCAGAGTGGCCCGGATCTCTGTGGGATGATGGCCGTAGTCGTCCACAACCTGGATGCCGTCGCGCTGGCCCTTGTACTCCAGGCGCCGCCCCACCCCGTCAAAGGCCTCCAGACCCTTGATGATGACCTCCTTGGACAGCCCGGCCTCCAGGGAAACCCCGATCACGCCCAGGGCGTTCTGTACATTGTGCCTTCCGGGCTGAGCCAGGGTGATCGGCCCCCATGTCTCCCCGTGCACCGAGACCAGAAAACGGGTGTGCAGACCGCTTTCCAGGATCTGGGCCTGAATATCGTTGTCCGACCCCAAGCCATAGGTCAGCACCCGCCGTTTGACCCGGGACAGCAGACGGCGGACGATTGGATCGTCGCCGCAGACTACATTCAGGCCGTAAAAAGGTATGTAATTTAAAAAACGGACAAAGGCATCCTCGATGGCCCCTATGTCCGGATAATAATCCAGATGATCGGCATCAATATTGGTCACAATGCTTATTATGGGCATAAGGCACAAAAAGGAACCGTCGGATTCATCCGCTTCAGCCACCAGGTACTCCCCCTGCCCCATCAGGGCATGGGTCCCGTACCGGTTCAGGCGTCCGCCGATGATCACCGTCGGATCCAATCCCGCCTCTTTGAACACTGTACCCAGCAGAGAGGTCGTCGTAGTCTTGCCGTGGGTGCCGGCCACTGCAATCCCGGTCTTCAGACGCATGAGCTCGGCGAGCATCTCGGCCCTGGGGATGACCGGGATCCCCTTGGCCTTGGCCGCCGTCACCTCCGGGTTGTCCTCGCCCACAGCAGTGGACTTGACCACCACGTCGGCCTCCTTCAGATTGCCCTCTGCGTGCCCCCGGGCTATCCAGGCCCCCATGGCCTGCAGACGGCGAACCGGGTCGTTGTCCGACAGATCCGAGCCGCTGACGGTATAGCCGAGGTTGAGCAGGACCTCGGCGATTCCGCTCATTCCTGCCCCGCCGATTCCCACCATATGTATGTGTTGCACCTGTGTCTTCATGAACGACTTTTTCCTTTAACAGCAGACATTGCGGCCACTTCCTGAACAATGCTCCGGGTAGCCTCAGGCTGGCCCAGCTGCCGTGCCGCCCGGCCCATGGCTAGAAGCTTGTCCGGCAGGGCCAGAAGATTCAAAATCATATCCGCCAGGTCTACTTCCGGCAGATAGCTCTGCTCCACAACCATGGCAGCACCCGCCTTTTCCAGCAGCTTTGCGTTGTGCAGCTGATGCTGATGCACAGCATAGGGGAACGGAATGAGCACGCTGGGCCGGCCGATAACCGTGAGCTCGGCCACTGTGGAGGCCCCGGCCCGGCTGACCACTAAATCGGCCCAGGAATAGGCCGCAGCCATGTCCTGGATAAAAGGGACCACCTTGGCCTGGTCCGGATCAAATGCGTCGTAGTGCGCGCTGAACTCTGCATAGTGCCGCTCTCCAGCCTGATGCAGTACCTGCACCCCCTGCGGCAGCAGCTGAGGCAGGGCCTGAAGAACGGCCTGATTGATGGCCTGGGCTCCCTGACTCCCACCCAAAACCAGGACTCGATGGCCGCTTTGGTGGGTGTAGATCTTTTCCTTGCCTCCCAGGGTGATCAGGCTGGTCCGGACCGGATTTCCGGTCACCCTGACCTTTTGGGGATCAAACCACCCCTGCTCGTCCGGAAAAGACAGAAACACCCGCTGTACCCGCTTGCCCAAAAACCGGTTGGTAACTCCCGGATGGGCGTTCTGCTCGTGAACTGCACAGGGAATCCGCTTCCAGGCGGCGATCAGGACCGGGACAAATGATGCATAACTCCCGAACCCCAGAACAACTTGAGGCTTGAACCGGGCATAGGTCTTCCAGCAGCGCATCAGACTGCGGAGCATCCACCAGGCAGATCCCAAAGAGCGGATCCCCCGGCCCAGCACACCCTGGGCCGGCAAGCCGACGAAAGGGATGCCGGCCTCCTCGGCCCATTTGCCTTCAGGGCCGTGCTCCCCTCCCACAAACAGGAGCTCAGCCCGGGGATAGGATTCCCTGATGCTCTCGGCCACGGCCAGAGCAGGAAAGATATGGCCCCCGGTCCCCCCGGAGCTGAGAACTATCCTATCCATGCGCGCCTCTGCCCCGGCGTTCGATATTGACCAAGAGCCCTGTGCACATGCAGGCGACCAGCAGATTCGACCCCCCGTAGCTGATGAAAGGCATGGGCAGCCCTTTTGGAGGGACAGCCCCCATGACCACGGCCAGATTGAGCAGAGCGCAGAGGACGACCACCAGGCACAGCCCCAGGGCGGTGAACCTGTCCTGGAGGTCGTCCTGATTCAAGGCGATGGTCAACCCGCGAAACATATACACCCCCAGGCAGACAAACAGGATGGACAGGCCGGCGAAACCCAGCTCTTCACCAAGAACGGACACGATAAAATCCGTATGGCCCTCAGGGAGGAAGAACAGCTTCTGCTTCCCGGCCCCCAGCCCCTGCCCGAACAGTCCGCCCAGCCCCAGGCCGTACAGAGACTGGACGACCTGGTATCCGGAATCGGCCGCGTTCTGAAACGGATCCAGAAAGGCCAGCCATCGCTTGAGCCGGTACGGGGAACTGACGATCATATAGGCCCCGATCCCCAAGCAAAGCAGCCCGGAGCTCAAAAGATACAAGAGCCGGGTCCCCCCGACCATGCTCATGGTGAAAAAGAGTGCGGCAATGAAAACGGCCCCCCCGAAATCAGGCTGCAAGAGAAGCATTCCGGCGATGATCCCGGTGATGATCACCGGAGGGACAAACCCCACGCTGAAGGTCTTCATCTTGTCCTGCTTATGACTGAGAAAATAGCCCAGATAGAGGACAAGGGCGATCTTGGCCAGCTCCAGGGGCTGCAGGGAAAAGCTTCCCATGTCCAGCCACCTGCTTGCCCCGCCGGCTCGAACCCCGAGAGGAGTCAGGGTCAGGGCCAGGAGGACAAGAACCACCATGAGCCAGAGGTAGACGAATCTGTAGACAAAGCCCATGGGGATCTTGGCTCCGATCCACATGACCGCCAGCCCCATTCCCGCGTACACGGACTGGCGCAGAAAAAAATGATCGCTGTCCGCGAAAAGACGCTCGGCCATGACCCCGCTGGCGCTGTAGACCATGACCAGCCCCAGGCCCATGAGGATCAAGGCGGATCCCACCAGCCACCAGTCGGCCAGCTCCCGAAGGTGCTCCTGCTCCCTGTTCCCGCTCATATCCCGGCTAGGCCCCTCCGTATGCAGTGACCCGCCCCCTGGGGCCGGACCACTCATGGAGACCGTAAGAACTCATTCCCCAATCCATAATCCCGTGCATACCTCTTCCCGGCTTTTTCATATCAGGCAAAAGTCGTTGAATCACTGCCCGCCGCCGGTCAGCTCCGTCACCGCCCGGACAAAGGCCTCTCCCCGGGCGGCGTATCCGGGGAACAGATCAAAGCTGGCCGTTCCCGGAGAGAGCAGGACCACCTCGCCGGACCGGGCCAGCCCTGCCGCGTGAGCCACAGCCTCTTCCAGGGTCGGCCTCCAATCCATGGGTACCACGCCCCCCCAGGCCTGGGTGAAGATCTCCCGGCTTTCCCCGAACAAAGTGACGCTGCGCACCCGCTGACGGAGCAGATCCACCACCTCCTGCAGATCGCCGCCTTTGTACCGCCCGCCGGCCAAGAGATGGATCGGCCTGTCCAAGCTGCACAGGGCCGCCTGCATGGCGTGCACGGTGGTCGCCTTGGAATCGTTGACAAAGAGCACCCCGTTTTTTTCCCCGGCCTGCTGCAGGCGGTGGGGATGCGGCTCATAGCTCTGCATTCCTTGTCTGGCGGCTTGGGCGGAGACTCCCCACCGGGCACAGGCCAGATAGGCCGCCTCCATGTTCGCGCTGTTGTGGGCCCCTGGAAGCTGCGGCAGCTCAAAGCCGTGCTCCCGGTCAAAGATCACTGTCTCGGCTTGGGTCAATTCACCGTCCTGGACCTCGGGCCACAGGGAGGCGTGGATCAGGGCCGTATCCCCGGGCCCTTGCCCGGCGAACAGGGACCGCTTCGCCCGCCGGTACTCCTCCAGGTCCTGGTGGTGATCCAGATGATTGACTGAAAAGTTCAACCATACCGCAACTCTGGGCTGGAGAGACCAGGTGTGCTGGAGCTGAAAGCTGCTCACCTCCAGGACCACCACATCCTTGTCCCGGCCGGAGAGGACATACTCGGACAGGGGCGTTCCGATATTTCCGCCGGTAAAGCACTCCACCCCGGAACAGCGCAGGATATGATCGATTAAGCTTACTGTGGTTGTCTTGCCATTGGTCCCGGTCACAGCGATAATCGGCTCCCGGACCCAGGCCAGGGCAAGCTCCAGCTCGGATATGACCTGCACCCTGCCCCTGTGAGGGAGAAAGGGAGCGATGTTCTTCTGTGCGATCCCCGGGCTGAGGACCACCACCTGGGCCCCGGCGAAATCGTCACTTGTATGCGGGCCGACAGAGAGCTCAATGCCCTGGGCTGTCAGGTCCCGATGCTGAGCCTCGGACACAGCGCCTGGATGCGCCTCCGCAAGGGTGACCTCCGCCCCGGCCCGGGCGGCCAGAGCAGCCGCCGCCCGGCCGGAACGACCGGCCCCGACCACGGTTACCCGGCGCCCTGCGATCTCCGCAGGAGTGCGCGGATTTGGACCCTGGCATGCGCATCCCATTCTGTGTGCGTCCTTCATTCCCATGTTCTGTATTTGTAAGCCGCCCAATTACCGCAGCTTCAATGTGCTTAAGGCCAGCATGGCCAGGAGAATAGACAGGATCCAGAAGCGGACGATGATCTTGGACTCCGGAATCCCGGTCAGCTCAAAGTGATGATGGAGGGGAGCCATGCGGAAAAACCGCTTTCCGCCCGAGAACTTGAAATAGCCGACCTGAATGATCACTGACAGGGTCTCGACCACAAAAAGCCCGCCGACCACCAGCAGAACCAGTTCCTGCTTGCATAAAATAGCAATGAATCCGATGGAGGCCCCCAGGCTCAGACTGCCCACATCGCCCATAAACACCTGAGCCGGATAGGCGTTGAACCATAAAAAACCAAGCCCTGCACCCACCAGGGCGCCGCAGAAAACGGTTACCTCCCCCACTCCCGGAACATACGCCACCTGTAGGTACTTGGCTATCTCCACGTGCCCTGCCACATAGACGAAAAGAAGCAGACATCCCCCGACCACAATGGTCGGCCCAATGGCCAGCCCGTCCAATCCGTCCGTTAAATTCACCGCATTGGAGGACCCGACGATCACCACCAGGGCAAACAGCAGATAGAACCAGCCCAAGTTCGGCTGCACCCACTTGATGAAGGGGATATACAACGAACTGGAATATCCCGGGAGCACAATCAAGACGCCTATGGCCGCCGCCGCCACAAGAAATTGCCATCCGAACTTTTGCCTGGGGCTCAACCCCTTGTTCTGCTTGCGGACCACTTTCAGGTAGTCGTCCACAAATCCGATACATCCAAACCCGGCGAAGACAAAAATCGTGAGCCAGAGATAGACATTGGTCAGATTCCCCCACAGCAGAACGCTGCTCAACAGGGAAAAGGCAATGAGCAGGCCGCCCATGGTCGGGGTCCCTGCCTTGCGCTGGTGATTCTCCGGTCCGTCCTCCTGAATGTACTGCCCGCATTTTATGCGCTGCAGCCAATGAATGAACCGAGGGCCGATGATGATGGTCAGAATCAGGGCTGTCAGCAGGGCATAGATGGACCGGAAGGTGATATACCGAAAGACGTTGAATAGTCCAAAGTGCTCACTAAGCGGATAGAGGAGGTGATAGATCATGCTGCCCCAAGTTCCTGCTGCAGACGTTGTACAAAGCGTTCCAGGGCGCACCCGCGGGAGCCCTTGACCAGGACAACTCCGCTTTGGACCCCCAGCCTTCGCCACTGGGCCCCAAAATCACGTTCCCCTTGCACAGTGAGCATGACCGAACCCCCGGCCCGTTCAAAGCCCCGGCGAAAGGCCCGCTCCTGCCCTCCGAAATACAGAACCCCTCTGGGCTTGGTTTCGGCGGCCTGGTGTCCCAATTCTTCGTGCAGCGCTTCGGACTGCTCCCCGAGCTCTTTCATCTCTCCCAGGATCAGAACCAGCGGTTCGGTACCCGCTGTTTTTCGGGCCCAGTCCAGGGCCCAGCGCATGGAGAGGGGGTTGGCGTTGTAGCAGTCGTCCAGAATGGTCACCTGTCCGCAGCGGACTGCGTCTCCCCGGTGTTCAGGAAGGCGGGTCTGATCCAGCCCGGCTTGGATCTCCTCCCCTGAGCATCCCAGATACCGGGTGGCGCAGACCGCAGCCAGGATGTTCTCCGCAACCCAGGACCTGTCCCTGGACAGCCCCAGCACAATCTCCGTGTCTCCCGCCTTGATGCGTAGGCTGCCCCCTTCGGCATCGACCGGGCTGAGCACACAGCAATCCCCGCCGGCATCGGGCCGGGTGGAGAAGGTGCGCAGCACAACCTCTCTGTCCTCCGGAAGGGCCTGGAGCAGCTCCGGATAATCCCGGCTGGCCACAACCGCCCCTCCGGAGGGAACGGCATCAACCAGACGGGCCTTTTCCCGGGCCACTCCCTGAACCGAATGCAGACCCTGCAGATGGGCAGGTCCGACATTGATCATCACCGCCAGATCCGGGGCCAACACAGCGGCCAGGTCTTCCATCTCCCCTGTCTCGCTCACTCCGGCCTCCAGGACCCAATAGTCCTCTCTGCCGTGCATGGATAAGATAGACAGGGCCACTCCCAGCCGGTTGTTCCAGTTTTTGTAGTTTCTGCCCACTTCGGCATTCTGGGCCAGAACCGCAGCTATGAGCTCCTTGACCGTGGTCTTCCCGGCTGAACCGGTCACAGCCACTACCCGCCCCTGAAACTGGCTCCTCCAGTACCCGGCCAGATCGGCCAGGGCCTGAATCGAATCCTGAACCAAAAGCATGGGCACGTCTGAGGACACATCCAGGAGCGGCCGTTCCACAACCACGGCCAGGGCCCCTTTGTGCACTGCCTCCCGGGCGAAGTTGTGCCCGTCGAAGCGCTCTCCCTGGATGCAGACAAAAAGATCCCCGGGCTGCACTAGGCGGCTGTCGGTCTGCACGCTGGCGGCCGTCACGTCCTGGGCGTTCTCATAATCCCCAACCGCCTTCATGGCCTGACCTATCTGGGTAAGGCTGAGCTTCATGCTACGTCTATCCTGATGTTTTCTTTCGGCCCTTCGACACAGAAAGTGACATTGCATACATAAGACTTAGCCGTCTCTTCTGTGTGCCGTAAGCGGCAGGCCCGCACATTTTCTTGGTCCCGCCACCAGGCACTCACATGCATGATATGCTCAGTCCATCTGAAGGCAATGTCCATCATGTGAGTGCCTGGAGGGGGCAGAGATCCCCCTTTGGCAGGACTTAGAAAATACCGGGCCGAAAGTGGGCGCGCCAGAAGAGATGGCAAACTCAAAAAATCCACAGACTAGGTCGAAGAACCTTTCTTTCTGTGCAGACCATAGAGGTGCTTGGACCATGACTGTGGAGCTTTGAAATTTGTTGTATGCTTTGGGTCCAGGAGCCAACACGGCCACCTCCTGCGGGTTAGGTCCAGTATTCCACCACCACCTGCTCGTCCCGAAACGGGATCTTGCGGTCCCCGATCTGCTGTGTGCACTCGTGCCCTTTCCCGGCGATGAGCAGAGCATCTCTGGGCCCAATGGTCCTCAGGGCCCACTGGATGGCCTTGCGCCGATCCGGTTCGCTCACAACCCTCGGGCACCCGGCCAAGCCGGGCAGCACAGCCTGCATAATCTGTTCAGGATCCTCATGCCGGGGATTGTCCGAGGTAAGCACAGCCACATCGGCAAATCTGGCCACTGCCTCCCCCATCAAGGGACGCTTGCCCGGATCCCGGTCTCCGCCGCATCCGAACACCACAAACAAGCGATCAAAATCAAGCTCCTTCAGGGCGGACAGGACATTGACCAGGGCATCCGGGGTATGGGCATAATCCACAAACACGTGCTGCCCTCTTGGCCCCTCGATCCGTTGCAGGCGCCCGGGAGGGCCGGAAAAATCTTCCAGGGCCTTCAGATGGTCCGCTCCGAGACCCAGCTCCAGGCCGACGGCTTGGGCAGCCAGCAGATTCGACGCATTGTGCCTGCCCGCCAGCTCGGAACGCAGGGTCCAGGTCCCGATCCTGGGATCCTCCATCTCCAGGACTTGTCCGGTCCGGTCCATATGCTGTATCCGACCCCGAAGACAGGGCCAGCCGGGGACCTGATCCCCGGTCAAAGAAAATCCGCATCCCGCGGCGGCCACCTCGGCCAGGCGCCGTCCCCAGGGATTGTCGAAGTTGAGGACCGAGGCACAGGAGAAAGGGGAAAACAGCTTGGACTTGCTCTGAAAATAGGCCTCCATGTCCTGATGGTAGTCCAGATGGTCCTGGGTTAAATTCGTGAACACGGTCAGGTCAAACTCCAATCCGGCCGTGCGCTCCTGGTCCAAGGCATGAGATGAGACCTCCATACAGGCCACATCCACTCCATCCTCGGCCATTTGAGCCACCATGGCATGCAGCTCCAGACAGCCGGGAGTGGTCAGGCTCGCCTCCCGTTCAACGTCCTGCCATCGATAGTTGATGGTTCCCAGCACCCCGCAGGACTTTCCCGCCCTGTGGACCAGGTGTTCCACCATATAGCTGACCGTGGTCTTGCCGTTGGTCCCGGTAATCCCGATCAAAAAAGGCCTGAGCTTATCTGTGCCGTATCTGACCCTCGCCAGCCGGCCCAAGGCGGCGCTTACATCAGGGTGGGCCAGAAAGCAAACCCCGGGGGTGGACTGGGAACGTATCTGCCTGGAGTGGACCACCCAGGCTGCTCCCTTTTCCACCGCATGCGGAATATAGCTTGCTCCATCCGTGCGGGTCCCCGGCAGAGCCACAAAGACATCCCCGCTTTGGACCCGCCCGGAATGGGTCCTCACCTCTGCCCCGTGCCGAACATGGGCCACAAGCTGTTCCCATCCGGGCATCTCTCCTCCCGCTCCGGGCTGCTGAGCACAATCCGATGCCATGATCAGCTCGGCTCCTCAGTCGGGATTGCATCCGACAGCCACAGGGTCCAGTCCTGGGCTTTCGCCTGGTCCATATCGCTCCGGGGTTTCGGCCTCTGTTTACTGACCACCACTCCTTCCCCCTTGATCTTGGGCATGATTCCCTGCCCGGCCAGAAACTCCACAGCCCGGCGCAGGGACACCCCGCACAGATCCGGGACCCTGTCTCCGTTCCCAAGCTTCGGTCCAGAGGACGTTGTGTCGGCCTGAAACTCGATGTTTGGAGCTGTCTGCTCCGGGGTCCTGCCGGCCTGGAGGCGCGCGTTGCCAGTATCGTGCAGCCCGGACCAGACCAAAAGCTCCTTGCTCACTGCCTTGACCGCGGGGGCGGCAACCACCCCCCCGTAGTGCTGAGGAGATGGTTCGTCAATGACGGCCACAATCAGGAATTCCGGATCCAAGGCCGGCAATATTCCGACAAAGGAGGCGACGTAGGTATTCCCGTATCCGCCCTTGGCACTGGCCTTTTGCGCCGTTCCCGTCTTTCCGCCCACTTCAAACCCCTTGATTCGGGCCTGGGTGCCGGTTCCGTCTTCCTGGACCACGTCACGCAGCATGTCCAATACCTGGTCGGCAGTGGTGGTGGAAAAGATCTTCCTGGGCCGGGGGCGTTCCTGCCGCGGGGATACGACCAGGCGCAGGGGCCGCCATTGTCCGTGGGCGCACACACACAGATAGGCCTGGGCCAATTGCAGTCCGGTCACCGCCACTCCCTGCCCAAAGCTGGCCGAGACCAGATCGACCTGATTCCACCGTTCCGGCCGCCTGAGAATCCCCGAATTCTCAGCCGGCAGGGGCAGTCCGGTCCGCGTCCCCAGCCCAAGGTCCTTCAAGGTCGCATGGTACTGCTTCTTTCCCAGGTCCAAACCGATCTTTCCCGCCCCTATATTGCTGGAGTAGCGGATAATCCGGGAAACCGGCAGCCAGGCGTACTCATGGGTATCGTTGACCACCCGCCCTTTGTAGGCCCATTTTCCGTTTTCGCAAAAGTAAATGGACTGGGGCGTGACCACATTGTGCTGCAACGCGGACGCTACGAGCATGGACTTCAGGGTGGAACCCGGCTCGAACTCATCCATGGCCAGACGGTTCCGCCACAGCCTGGAATCGGAAACCTGATAGGCATTGGGGTTGAACAAGGGCGCCTGGGCCCAGGCCAACACCTCCCCGCTGTCCACATCCGCCACCAGACACATGCCCGAGTTTGCATTGTATTTTGACACGGCCCGATCCAAGGCCACTTCCGCCGCATACTGGATCTGGGAATCCAGGGTCAGGCGGAGATCCTTCCCGGCCCAATCCCCGAGAAACTGCCCCGGGGCAAAGAGGACATTGCCCGCAGCGTCCCGCTGGACCACAAAGGTATGCTTTGTACCCTGGAGATGGGCATCAAAGGACAGCTCCAGTCCCTCCAGCCCCCGGTTGTCGACTCCCACAAAGCCCAGGAGCTGCCCGGCCAGATGTCCCTGAGGGTAGAACCTGCGCTGCTCCTCGGTTAAATATATCCCGGGCAGACCGGATGCATCCACCTCGGCCGCCGCCTGATCTGAGATCTGACGCCGAAGCCAGACGAATGAGGATTTGGACTCCAATCTGGTCAGCCACCTGCTCCGCCTGCCCCCCAGTATCTCCTCCAGCCTGCTGGCTGTTTCTTGAACATCCTGTATTCTGCTCGGCCGGGCGAAAACCGACTTGACCCGCACACTCTTGGCCAGCAGTTCCCCGTTGCGGTCAAAGATCTCCCCCCGCTGTCCAGCCACGGACTCCTGTCCCCAATGCTGAGAGCTGGCCTGTGCAGACAGGGCCGGACCACGCAGAAGCTGCAGATAGAATCCCCGGGCCCACAACCCGCTCCAGGCCACAACCAGGACGGCACCCAGGATGATGATCCGGGCCCTGGACCAGTCCCGGGGGGCCGAGCGGGTACCTTTCGTATGTCGTCTTCCAGCCACAGGCTCTCTCTACACCTGGTCAGAAGCGGTGGGCATTCGATCAAAACTTTGAGTCGTCCCGGTCAGAGCCGCCATACTCATAATCCTCGCTTTGGATCGCCGCCGGCAAATCTGCACCCGGCGGACTAGTCCTGCATGGACCGGACCTGTCCGCTCTCCGGCGGCCGCAGCCCCATGTCAGCCGCTTTTTCCTGCAGCTGATAGGAGGACATCAGGTTCATATGCTCAACCACAAGCTTTGATTTCAGCTTTCGTTCTCCCTCCAGGACATCGTGCATCTTCTTGATGCTGTAGGACAGGTCCACCAGCTGCAGATTGAGCCAGACCAGACATACTCCCAGGCCCAGGGCAGAAATTCCCAGACTGAAACAGGCAATTATCCGCTTTTTCATCTTCGTGTCCTCCTCTAGCCCAGGGCTTCGGCCACCCGCATCTTGGCGCTCCGGCTGCGGGGATTTCTCTCTCTCTCCTCCCCTGCGGGAAGCAGAGGCTTCTTGGTCAGTACCCGTACCCGCGGTCTCGGCTCGCAGGTGCATACCGGCTGCTCAATCGGACATACGCACCCCTTGGCCTGGCGCCGGAATGTATGCTTGACGATTGCATCTTCCAGGGAATGAAACGTAATCACCACGGCCCTGCCTCCTGGAGCCAGGATATCCGGGATACTGTCCATAACGGCCTGCAGGTCTTCCAGCTCCCGGTTGACGGCAATGCGCAGAGCCTGAAACGTCTTCGTCGCCGGATGATTCCTGGACTTGGCCCTCCGAGGCCTGGGATATGCCATGCTGACGATATCCGCCAACCGGCCAGTGCTTGTAATCCGGCCCTTTTGCCGCTCCTGAACGATCCGCCTGGCGATCCGCCCGGCCATCGGCTCCTGTCCGTATTCGGCGATGATTTTCCGCAACTCCTCTTCCCGGGCGGAGTTGACCACATCCCGGGCACTCCATCCCTCTTCCCGGTCCATGCGCATATCCAGAGGACCGTCATGGACAAAGCTGAAACCTCGACTGCTGTCGTTGAGTTGCAGGGAAGAAACCCCGGCGTCTAAAACCAGGCCCTGGACCTTGTCCCAGCCCAAGGCATCCAACACCTGCTTAATGTCCTTGTATCTGGCCTGATAAAGCGCCGCCCGGGCCAGGCAGCTGGCCTGCTCCAGAGTCCTGCGGGCCTCTGTCAGCGCAGATGCGTCCCGGTCCAGGGCCAAGACCCTGCCCGCTCCGGCCCGAAGCAGGGCCAGAGTGTGCCCGCCAAGCCCGACGGTCGCGTCCACGTACCGCCCCTCGGGACCGGGGGCAATCCAGTCAACAACCTCCCGGGCCATCACCGGAACATGGGAGTACACCTGTTCCTCGCTCACTGATTTCCCTTGCGGGCAGCTCTGAAACCACCGCCCCGCATCTTTCTGACCAAGACAAGGAGACGTACTTTGTCGCCCTCATGTGGTGGCCCACACCCTAAAGCCTGAGCTCGTACCCGCTTTCGGTCAATTCAGTCATGATCTGGTCTGCACTGGAATCGAAATCGTCCATTTCCCGCTCATACCGCTCCAGATTCCATATCTCGAACCGCCGTCCGCTTCCGGCCAGGACGACTTCCTTATCCAGGGCCGCGTATTTGCGCAAGTGCGGGGGAACAAGGATCCGCCCCTGCTTATCCAAGGGGACCTGCATGGCTCCTCCCAGGAAGAACCGCTGGAACCTGCGCATGTCGGGTCGGGCCAGATTAAGATGCTGAAAGCTATCCACTATCTGGTCCCAGTCCGGCTGGGCGTATCCGTAGACACAGGCATCAAAACGGGTAAGCATGACCTGTCCCGGGGCATCTCCATCCTGGATCACATCCCGAAAGTCGGGTGGGAGCATCAGCCGCCCCTTGCTGTCGATATTGCGGATGGAATGGCCCCAGAACTTCACACTTGCCTCCCACAAGTTTCCACTATTTCCCACACTATTTCAACTCATATCAAGGAAGTCAAGCCTCAATTTGGGTTGGAAGGCGCTCAGGACAGGGACGCAAGGGAGGGTGAGGCGAGGAGCTGTTGGCCTGTTCACGCCGGATTTACAAATGGGTGCGAAATGTTCTTCACATTGCGCGCCCATTTGTAGTCCCGCCTATGGTGGGACTCGCGCATGACGCAAGCCGGAATGTATTTCCCGCGTAGCTTCAGTGCAGCGCGCAAAAAGTAAACAACTTTTTGCGCTCATTAATAAGATTGCTTCGCTTCGCTGGCAATGAGGATTGAGGCTCTTGAACACAGGAAGTGGAATTGCATGCACCAGAGCTTGCCGTCTCTTCTGTGTGCCTTGAGCGGCAGGCCCGCGCATTTTCTTGGTCCCGCCAAAAGGGATCCACATCCATCTCCCGCATGGCGAAGTGCGGCAAAAGCATGCGGGAGGCGGGCCGCTAGTCAAAATCAGCCAGCAGACTGCCTATATGCAAGCCGTTGCCCAGATCGAACTGGTTGTAGTCCTTGCGGATCCTCCAAACAGCCTGACTGAGCTGGTCCGTGGTAATCCCGTTGCGCATGGCGGTATAGGCCTCGATGAATGCAGCCAGGCTGTCACAGACCTTGAGCAGCTCACCATCCTTGGGGTCCTGATCATCCCTGTTGCATGTGTCCATCAGCTCTTCTCTGCTCACATTTCGGGCCTCTCCTCCGGCATTCACTGTGGGAACGAACTCCGAACCAAAGGCCAGCCCCAGAAAATAATGCAGCCTCCCGGCCACATGCCCATAGCCGCCGCGCTGCAGAAGGCTGAGCACCCGCTGCTGAACCTCATGTTCCTCGTATTCCCGGATCAAGTCCCCGATCTCGGCCACCGAGCGCTTGACAGGGGAAATTATGTCCCTGGTCAAGAGCTCGGGCAGGTCGTGAAACAGCCCGGCAAAAAAATTGTTCTGGGCCATGCGGGGGCACGATCCGTTGACCAGGCTGAAGAAATACGCATAGCAGGCCACAATGAACATATGCCCCAGGACAGAGGTCTCAGGGATCCTCGGAGTCTGGGACCATCGTTTCTGAAACCGCAGCTGCCCGCACTGGCGCAAAAACAGCCCCAGGGAGTTCCGTTTTTGGTCCAGCATCTGGGGCACCCCCTGCACATGGCCGTAATCGGCCAACCCCCGGTCAAATGCGGTCTCGATCTCCGCCAGCTCTTCATCCCATGGGTTTATTCCCCGGATCAGATGAAACTCCCATTGACTGGCGTACAGATGAGCGGCTCCCAGGATATCCCGGGCCAGCCCCGTGGGCTCCGGAATAGTGAAGTACTCCTGCAGCCGGGCCCAAAACTCCGGACCAAGGGACTGCACCCTGGGCTGCAGCTGCTGGAGGACCCATTGCGTAAGCTGCCGGTAGTGTTCTGGATTTGCCTTGATCCTGTAGAACACCGGCGGCTTTATGTCTGTGATAACCAAGCGGTACAGGTACTCGAAAATCCCTCCTTCAATCACCTCCCGGCCCAGCTCCAGCTCATCTTGACTCCCAAAGCCGCCGGCACAATTCTCCTGGTACAGGGCCCAGGCGGTAATCATCTTGTGCGCCTGCTTATCCACTTCCCAGAGCTCGACAGGCCGCAGCTTGTCGTTCCAGCGTTTCATGAACGAACCTGAAAATATCAGCTGCAAAAGACTCTTGCGGATCATTGGTCCCCCTTGGTTTCTCCTTGCCTCTTCGCATCGCCCTTGACAGAAGACGCATTTTAGGTTTTCTTCTCTCGTTTGCCCAGGGGATGGATGTCGATTCTGCGCCCCGCTGCCAGGAGTTGGGCCATTTAAGCGAGCAGAACTTGACATTCATCCAGAGCCCGGGTAAGTTTCTCTTTTCCAAAATTTTCGAGGGAGCAGTCTATGAACACCTTCAAGACATATAGTGTCCGCAAAGAAGATGTACACCGGGAATGGGTCGTCGTCGATGCCGCAGACAAGGTCCTGGGCAGGTTGTCCTCTGAGGTGGCCTCCAAGCTGCGGGGCAAGGATCGCCCCGACTTTACCCCCCATGTGGACAACGGGGCTTTCGTGGTGGTCATCAATGCCGACAAAGTCCGGGTAACCGGAACCAAGCTGGAGGACAAGAAGTACTACCGTCACTCCGGATACCCCGGAGGGCTCAAGGAGACCTCTCTGAAACAGCTCCTGCGGAGCAAGCCGGATCAGGCGATTTACAAGGCGGTCCGCGGCATGATGCCCAAAAGCCGTTTGGGCCGGGCCCAGCTCAAGAAACTCAAAGTGTATGCCGGAGGGGACCACCCCCATCAAGCCCAACAGCCTACTGACTTAGAACTGTCCTAAAGCGGAACTGCGGAGTCTGCTCATGAGCCAAGATTTTTATTACGGAACTGGGAAACGCAAGAATGCAGTCGCCCGCACCCGGCTCTATCCCGGGAGCGGCAAGATTGAAATCAATGGCCGGCCGGTGGAAGAATACTTTCCCCGGGCCACCCTGCGCATGATTATCAACCAGCCTCTGAAGCAGGTCAACTTGACGGACACCTTCGATATCCGGATCAATGTCACCGGCGGTGGCATTTCCGGCCAGGCCCAAGCGGTTCGGCACGGAATCAGCCGGGCCTTGGAAAACTACGATCAGGACCTGCGCCAGGCTCTCAAGCCCAAGGGCTTTTTGACCAGGGATTCCCGGGTCAAGGAACGGAAAAAATACGGCCAGCCCGGAGCCCGAAAGAAGTACCAATACTCCAAGCGGTAATTGTGCCCGGGTCACCAGCACGCATTCAAGGCAGGACCGAAACATCCGGTTCTGCCTTTGCATTTTATGCCTAAGGCCACCCCCTTTCTCCCCAGCTTGGTCTACGCCGACGGCCAGGGCCAGATATACGACCACCCCTCTCTGCGCATGCTGTGCCGAAAAGGCGGGGACATCATGCCCCCCAAACCCAAGGAGTGCATCCCCCTTCCGGCTGGGAGCGATCTGTTCCTCCTTCCCAACAGACAGGCCTTGGGCTGGGATGAAAAGACCGGGCAGATCGTGGAGACCGAGGGGCTGGCTGTGGCCGCCTTTGTCTGCCCCGGATATACCCTGAGCGCAGTGGCCGCCTACCATTCCCGGGACAATGCCTGCACCCTTCCCCTGTTCGCCTACGGGGCGGTCGGTTTTGCAAACGATCAGTTCTATCTGTGTGCGCGCAAGGTCGACAACGACCTGCGCCAGGACTTTTCCCGCATTTCTTCCAAAGCCATACAGCGGGGGGTTAGCGCCCTCCAGTCATCCTTCCCCGGCAACCGCCTCGTTCGCCATCTGGGGACCTGCGCCTTGACCTATGGATGTCCCGCGGCCAAGAACCTGGCCCTGGGCCGCTACGAGGCCCCCCTGCCGACATCCCAGGCCTGCAATGCGGCCTGTATTGGATGCATCTCCCTCCAGGATCCGGAGAGCGGATTCCCCGCAACCCAGAATCGGATCACCTTCCGGCCCAGTGCGAATGAGCTTACTCAAATCATGCACCGGCACGCGGAGAAGGAAAAACGTCCCATCTTCTCCTTTGGCCAGGGCTGCGAGGGGGAGCCGCTGACTGAACATGAGCTCATCACCCAGGCTGTTTATGACTTCAGGCAGGCCAATGGACCGGGGACGGTCAATATCAACACCAACGCCAGCCTGCCTGAATGCATGCCCGGCTTGGCCCGGGCCGGCCTGACCTCCATCCGGGTCAGCCTGAACAGTGCCCAGCCGGAGACCTACAGTGCATACCACCGCCCGCGCTCCTATACCTTCGACCGGGTGATCGACTGCATACTTGCCGCCAAGGAGCACGGCCTCTACGTCTCTTTAAACTTCCTCTTTTTCCCTGGAATCAGCGATAGCGAGGACGAATACCAGGCCCTGGCCGGGCTGATCCGCAGTACCGGAATCGATTGCATCCAATGGCGCAACCTGAATCTGGATCCTGAATTGTATATCCAGGCCATGCCCGGGACCGACTCTCCGGCCATGGGTCTGGACAACCTCCTCCGCAGGCTGAGGAAGGAATTTCCCGGCTTACAATCCGGATACTTCAACCCCTACGTGCCAACCTGACCCGCGCCATGCGCTTGCCCACAGTACGACTGGACGGGCGAAGACACAGAGCATGGACTTTGCCCCAAACAGCAGATATACTTGAACACGATATGTATTGTTACTGGAGATAAAAATGACTGCAAGGAGGACACGGGGTATGCAACAAAGACTCATTGTTATGTGCATGGTACTGAGCTTGGCAACGGCAGGTTTGACCGGGTGCGCGTCATCCAGCAACCAGCAGAAAGGAACGGGGGTCGGTGCGGCCACCGGTGCCGGCGTTGGTGCGATCCTGGGCCAGGTTATCGGCCAGGATACCGAAAGCACGCTTCTTGGAGCAGGTATCGGGGCGGCTGTCGGAGGATTGGCCGGCAACCAGATCGGACGATATATGGACCAGCAGGAAGAAGACCTGCGCCGGGTTGCGGCCCAGTCCGAAGCCACCAGCATCAATCGCAGCCGGGATGTATTGCGGGCCACATTCGGCTCCGAGGTCCTGTTTGATTTTGATTCGGCAACCATCAAGCCTGGTGGACAGGCCGAAATCAGCCGGGTAGCGGAAGTACTCAAGCAATACCCCAAAACCACCATCAGGGTGGAGGGGCATACCGACAAGTCCGGTCCGGAGGAGTACAACCAGAGGCTGTCCGAGCGCCGGGCCCAGGCGGTGAAAAAGGCCTTGGTGCAGCAGGGAGTGCAGGAAATCCGGATAACCGCCGTGGGCTATGGGGAAACCCAGCCCGTATCCTCAAGTGCTGCCGCCAACCGCCGGGTAGAAGTGGTTATTGAGCCCATCCGCAAAGGATAGGTTCGTTGCGGGTATTCAGGACAGCATCTGCTGCCCTGAATGCCCACACCTAGCCCCCCAGCTCCTCCAGAGAGCATACCGGGTTGCCCTCAAAGGGAATCCGGACCGAATACACACCGCCTTCCATATGCACCTCTGCCTTTGAGCTCCCCTTTTCAAAGACCCGGAGCATACCCTTGTTGCCTACCAGGACATCCGCTGTAAAGCCCTGCAGACAACGGTCCTTGGCCACCCGGACCAGGAGTTGAAAGAGATAGGTGGCCACCCCCAGGCCCTGATACTCCTCGTCGACCAGGAAGGCCAGATCGGCCCAGGCGCTGTCCGGGTACTTGACATAACGCCCCTCGGCAACGATATGCCCTTCTCCCTTGGGGCCGACCACTCCAACCACGGACATGGTGGTTTGATAATCGATGTTCACATACTCCTGCATCCGGCTGTGAGGCATGGCCTTGACCGGGGTAAAGTACCGGTAGTACACAGCCTCGTCCGAAAATCGATAGAAAAGCCGGCGCATCTCGTCTTCATCCGACGGCTTGATGGGCCGGAAACGGATCAGGGTATCGCCCTTGAACCTGTGCTGAGTGACGATTTCCTCGGGGTATACCTTTCCCGCGGACTCCAGATAGACTTGATCCGCATACAAAATCCTGGCCTCCTTGGCCTCATTGACCAATCCCATCCTGTGCTCCGGGTGGGCGATATCGATCAGGCTCATGGCCCGCTCCCGCACAGAGCGCCCCCGGAGCCATGCCACTCCGTATTCCGTAACCACAGCATCCACTGCCTCCCTGAGGCTGAACAGGTTGGGGTACTGCTCAACTGAGAGCCGGATATTGGTCTCTGCCTCCAGGTTCTGGCTGGGCAGGGCGATGACCGTCATCCCCCCGGCCGAAAGCTCGGCCCCATTCACAAAGTCCGTGGCCTCCCCTGGCCCCGCAGTCACATTTCCCTTTCCGCTGTGCAGGGCTATCCGCCCGGAAAGGTCCACTTTTCGGGCCGGGAGAATGGTGACAAAGGATGGATTGCGTCCGATGTAGACTGGATCAAAGACCTTGCCCATGGGCTGGAAGTCGACGAAGGGGTTCCGATCCAGCCAGGCATGGAGCTCAGCTGAACCTATGGCAAACGAGGTCACCGATTTGCCGGTGAAGATTCGCTTGTTCCGATTGTCCACAGCCCCGCTCTGGACCAGTTCCATGAGGGCGTCGCTGAAGAACGGAGTGTGGATTCCAAGGTGACGCTTGGACCGCAAATGACGGCTCACGGCCTCGTATATCGGCCCCAGGGAAAATGCCAGACAGCTCCCGTTGTCGATTATGGAGGCAACATTCTCCCCAATCCGGTCGTGGACTGCATCCTCCGGCCAGCGGGGGAAAAGAAAGGGGGCGGCCTGGGAACGAACCAAATGGGTGAACTCTGAAAGATGCACAAAGGTATCGCCAAAAGTGCGCGGCAGGTCCGGATTGATCTCTCCGATGACCACCTCGGCCTGATCCATGGCCTCCCTGGCCACATCAACAGCCAGTCCCAAGCTGCAATACCCGGAGCTGTCCGGGGTCGAGACCTGGACGAATGCGGCATCAATCGGCAGCCGGCCGGAACGGATCAGCTCCGGGACCCTGGAGAACCGGCTTGGAATCAGGTCCACCTGGCCTTGGGTTATGGCCTCGCTGGCCACCCACCCGGAGAAAAAGGTCTTCAGCCTGAACTTTTGACTCCGGATGGTTTCCAGGGAAATAGCATCTCCAAAGCTGACCAGCTGCAACAGTTCCAAATCCTGGAGCTTGCCGCTTTCCTCTTCCATCAGGGCCTGAATCAAGGTCCGCGGTTCGGCCGGGCCGGTGCTCAAAAAGATGCACATCCCGGGATCGATCTGCTGCAGGGCCTTTGAGGCCGAAACGCACAGACCGGCCCATTCCTGGTCTGGCTGTCTGTTCATACCCGTGCTCCCTTGGGCCCTTCCCCAGAACCTGGAGTGAAGACCGATGGTTTGTCAGTCTATTGGGCACAACTGCTCCCCGCAGGTTGTCCCTGCATCGATCACCTGCGCCGCCGTGACCTTTGGGCTCTGACCGGGAGTCAGCATTCATTTCATTGGGCAATCAAATGGATATCGATCCCGATAGCGATTACGAACCCGAGGAAAGGAAATCACAACAATGGGTAACCACTTTCAATCGGTATCGAAATCGTTTGTATGCTTCATTAGCGCAAGCGTGCCTGCTCCTTGGCATGCATGTGGGTTTGTATCATCCTGAACCCGAACGGGAATCAGAAGCAGGCCTCTGCCCCGGCGTGTTCTGCAATCCCAGTCCGGCCAGAAGCTGGACCTGGGCCAAGGCCTCCGCTTCCTCGGCCAAGCTCAGGGCCTGATCCAGGCTTTCCCCCCAGCAGGTCAGCCCGTGCCTGGCCATGTATACTGCCGGTGCCGACCGTGCGGCCGAGGCCACTGCATCGGCCAGGGCCCCGCTGCCCGGCGGATATGCCCCCACCCGGGCCAGTTTGTCTCTGACCTGCTCTGCTTCGAACAGATCCAGATCCAAAAGGTCCGCTCCAGCCAAATCCAGGGCCAGAAGGTGGGGTGGGTGGACATGGACAATGGCTTTGGCCTCAGGGCAGACGGCATATATCTTCATGTGCATCCCGGCCTCGGAGGACATGCGGCCGGACCCTGCAGACGCACCCGTCGGCAAGTCCACCCGGACCAGGTCCCCATCTTTCAGTCGCCCCTTGCACACTCCGGAGCTGGTGATCAGCATCTCCGTTTTGCAGTGCAGGCTCAAGTTTCCGCTCATCCCGCTGACCAGCCCCTTCAGCCAGGCCTCCCGTCCTGCCCGGATAAGGGCCCCGGCCGGACTTTCCCTGCCCCCACGGACCTCTCCGGGGTGCATATTCATGACCGACTCCTCTGATAGATATCAAACCGGTACCCCCGGCCCTGGATGCAGTGGAGCCGTTGTCCGATCCCGGGTTCCATCGGGGCACAGATCCTGGGCCGCTTGACCACAACCCGGTCCCCCGCGGTCTGCAACCCGAGACGCAAGAGCTCATCAGCATTGCTTTCGGCGTCCCGGCCCAGATAGCGCAAGACCTGCATAAAACGTTTGCTGGTCCCTTTCCGTTTTCGCTCGGAGTGAAAAAATGGGTCCATGTAGACCACATGCGGTCTGGGGACATTCTGCCCGCAACCGGGATAAACCGAACCAAGGATACGGCCCATGACCTCCTCTCCTGATGCGTGTATGAGCCGCATTCGTCGGGCGGTGGTCTGGGCGTTCACCCCTGCCCTGGCCACACCGTCCCGCAACAGGGCAAACACCGCATCAACCTGTTCCACGACCACAACCGAACACCCACTCCCGGCCAGAAGCCATGCATCCCGGCCCAACCCCCCAGTCACATCCAGGACAACCCTGCCCTTTGCCTTGTTCCGGCCCAGGACGGCCCGCAGCAGGGGGATTCCCCGGGATCCCTGGGCAGCCGCTCCATCCACCTCTGGGAGATCGCTGCGGACAGGATTTGTCCTCACCGATCCTTCTCCGGGCAGAGGTCCGTTCAGCTTCAGCTCGCCTGCCGTCACTTCCAGGCTCAGGGCTTGGCTGTCCGGACAAGAGACCGGGCCCAGATCAAGCTCAGCCGCCAGGGCCCAGAGCCTTCGCAGCCCGCGTCCCTCTGCCGGGGCAGTAAGCTGCACCCGGGACCCTGGCAGCTCCATGCCTGTCCCCCGGCCGTGTAATGCAAACGGCTCCTCATCCCAAGGCTCCATTCTGCTCTGTGCTCCTTGCCTGGCGGCTCTGTCTCCTGCGGGGCCGGTATTGAGTTTCCCCCCAGCTCTTGGTATCATGCTTTGCAGGAAAAAGCGAAGTGCTCGTGCCCCAGCCCTGGGCGACAGCGGCCGGCCACAGGCCCGATCCCCCCTGGACGGCCTCTGAACAGGGATACAAACCGATCACGCAAAGAAGGATATTATGCGATTCATGACCATTGTATGCATTCTGGCCATCCTGCTTGTTCCTCTCCATCAGGCCCTGGCCCAGACCGTATACGTCACAGACTCCCTGGAAATTACCCTTCGCTCCGGCCCCGGGGCAACCCGCAAAATCGTCAAGATGCTGCCCTCCGGCAGTCCATTGACCATCTTGGATCAGACCCAATCCTGGTACCGGGTGCGGACCCAGGACGGACGCACAGGCTGGGTGCTCAAGCGCTACGTCATGCAGGAAGTCCCCAAGAAAAGGCAGATCACCATCCTGGAAGACAAGATTACCACTCTGGAGGAGTCCCAGGCCCAAGCTGAAAAAACAGTTCAACAGCTGCGCTCAGAGAATAAAGAGCTGAGCTCAGCCCTTGAAGAGACCAAGAAGCAGTTGTCCAATGTGAGCGGCGATCATCAGGCCCTGCGGACCAAAGTGCATTCCCTGCGTTCCGGCCATGAGCTGCGCTGGTTCCTTGCCGGGGCTGGAGTCATCGGCTTTTCCGCCCTGATCGGATTTATCTTCGGCCGTTTCCGCAGCCGGGCATCCTCATCCGCCTCCCGAAAGGTTCGTTTTTGATCCCTACGCCCACACAGGCAAAGGAGATTGACATGTTTGGACATATCCTGGTTCCAACCGATTGCACGCCGGATACGAAAAAGGCCCTGGATATCGCAGTCAAGATGCAGTCTCTGGAAAAGAATTCCGAGCTTAATCAGCGGATAACCCTCCTGCATGTCATTGAAACCATCGCTGATGACGACGCAGAGGAGTTTGAGCGATTCTACTCCACGCTGACCAGACGCTCGGAGAACAAGATGCGTGAACTGGGTGCCGAATACGGCGCCGCCCAGGCCAACATCGAAACCAAGGTCCTTCTGGGATCGCGGGTAGGCGAGATTCTTGCCTTTGCCCAAGAGCAAAGCGTCGATTTGATCCTGCTCAACTCCCATCGCATTGATCTGGAAAACCCGACCGAGGGCTGGGGGACCATCAGCCACAAGGTCGGCATTCTCGCCCCGTGCCCTGTTATGCTGGTCAAATAAATGCCGGTCAGCCGTGGTGGTGGCCGAAACCAGGCACCGACAGCCGCCGTTCCAGCCAGTGCAGCCCCAGAGTGGCCAGGGAGACCAGGAGCAGGTAATAGAGGCCGACAACCAGGAAGACTTCCGTGAACCGGAAGGTCTTGGAGGCCAGGACCTTTCCTTCACCGGTCAGCTCAATGCAGGTGATGATATAGGCCAGGGAAGAGTACTTGATCAGATAGATGAGCTCGTTTCCGCATCCCGGCAGGGCCCGGCGCAGGGCTTGCGGAATGATCACATGGCACATGGTCTTCAGGGAGGAGAATCCCAGGGCATGGGCCGCCGCCACCTGCCCTTTCTTTATGGACAGCAGTCCGCCCCGGATGTACTCGGAATGATAGGCCCCGCTGCACAGGGTAAACCCAAGGACCGCAGCCACATATGGGCTGAGGTATATGCCCACATTGGGCAGGCCGAAATAGAGCACGAACAGCTGGATGACCAGGGGCGTCCCCCGAAAGAGGGCGGCGTATCCGCGGGCCAACCGGGAGGAGATAGGTCCACCGAAAGCCCTGGTCGTTCCGATTCCGATCCCCACCAGAAGACCCATACAGGCGGAAGGCAGGATCAGGGACAGGGAAACCCAAAGCCCGCGGTTAAGCGCCGGAAGAAGATCCTGGACATAAAAGGCGGTATCCATGGATTATTGGACCTCGTCGTACAGCTCGCTCAGCTTGGTGCAAAAGTCCAGGGTCCGGCTTTCTCCACCCGGCCCTGGTTGTAAAAGCTGAGCCGGGGCACCCTGCTCAATGATGCGCCCCCGTTCCATGAACAGTATCTCCTGGGCCAGGGTCCGGGCAAAACCCATCTGATGCGTGGCCATGAGCATGGTCATCCCGCTCTGGCTCAGATCCCGGATCACGGCCAGGACCTCCCCGATCAGCTCCGGGTCCAAAGCCGAGGTCGGCTCGTCCAGAAGAAGCAGGATTGGGTCCATGGCCAGGGCCCTGGCGATGGACACCCGCTGCTTCTGCCCTCCTGAGAGTTCCGCCGGATAGAGCCCGGCCTGGCCGGACAGCCCAACCCGCTCCAGCTCCCTTTCCGCCCGGACAGTGGCCTTGGCCTTGCTGAGCTTCTTGACCTTGCGCAGGGCGATGCGAACATTGTCCAAGGCAGTCAGGTGATCGAAAAGATTAAAGTCCTGAAATATCATTCCGATTTGCTGCCGATAGGTCAGCAGGTCTTTGGTCCGCCGGGGGGAAATCCGCTGTCCATTGAGCTCAATATGTCCCTGATCCGGGAAAATGAGCAGGTTGATGCACTGCAAAAGGGTGCTCTTCCCTCCCCCGGAAGGACCGATGAGCACCTTGAGATCGCCCTTTTGCATTTCCATGCTCACCTGGTCCAGGATGGTATCGTTCCCGAATGTTTTGCTGATTGATTCGACGCGGAGCAGACTGGAAGCAGGCATGTTCGTAACGTCCTTGGCCGCTGATGCTGTTTTGGGTTAGTTGTGGGCAGAATACCCGGGCAGGCTGACCCTGTGTTCCAACCTCCGCAGGCACCGCACGCCGATGGTGGTCAAGACAAAGAATACGGCCCCGGCCGTTATGTACAGGGGCAGATGCTCATAGGTCCTGGAAGCCACGAAATGGGTTCTGGACATGATTTCCGATGTGCCCAGGACGAAGGCTATGGCCGAGTCCTTGAGCACTATGGAGTACTCATTGGACCATCCAGGAATGGACAGGCGGAGGGCCTGAGGCAGAATGATGCTTTTGATGGCTTGCAGATCGCTCATTCCCAAGGCCCGGGCAGCCTTCATCTGGCCCTGGGGCAGGGAAAGGATCGCCCCCCGAAAGATCTGGGACTGATAGGCCACTCCCCTCAGCCCCAAGACGATGACTGCGGCCAAAAAAGCGCTGATGTTCAGGCCAATAAGGGAGAACAGCCCAAAATAAAACAAAAAGAGCAAAACCAGGACCGGGATGCCCCGAAAAAACCAGACATACAGCCCGGCCAGCAGTCGCCACCCCCGGGGGGCATAGACCTGGACGACAGCCACGGGCACGCCCAGAGCCAATCCAATGCCCATGGCTCCGAGCACAATACCCACCGTGACCGCTGCCCCCTTCAGGATATAGGGCAAAGCGTCTGTAATCACCACCAGGGTCTCGAACATGATCGTCCTTGAACAGAGGAAGGGGCGAACCGGAGATCCGGATCGCCCCTAGATTTGAGGCTCTGGGTTACTCGCCTGGGTTGTATTTGTTGATCAGTTCCTGCCAGTAGGGATCGTTCATCAGCCTGCGCAGGCCTTCATTCAAGGTCTGCAGCAGCTGGTCGTCCTCTTCGCGCACTGCGTAGCCGAACTCTTCAGGCTCCATGCCGAAGGTCCCCAGGATCTCAACCGGACGCTTGCGGACGGCATCCGCAGCCGGGGCGTCGTCCATGGCGGCCGCGTCGATTCGGCCGTTGACCACATCTGCCACAGCCATGGGCGCCGAATCGTAGTAGCGCAGGGTAAAGCCCCAGCCCTTTTTCTCTGCCTGTTCCTTGAGCCATTCAGCCTCTGATGTGCCCCGCTGTACGCCAAGGGTCTTCTCCCCGTGCAGGACGTCCTCCACCGTCATGCCTGCTCCTTCTTGGGCAACAAACACCTGGGTGATGGTCCAGTATGGAATGGTGAAATCAACTTTGATCTCCCGTTCCGGGGTAATGCTCATCCCCGAGGCGATAAAATCGATCTTTTCGGCCAGCAGATTGGGGATGATCCCGTCCCAGTCCATGGGCTGATGGGTGACCTCAAAGCCCATTTCCTTTGCTATCCAGTCCACAGCCCGTACATCGAAGCCGTCCGGCTCCCCGGATTTATTGACAAAGGAAAAGGGAGGGAAATTGGCGTCGATCCCGTTGACATAGGTCTCTGCCGCCCAGCTGGCCTGGCCTGCGGCCAGAAAAATGCCTAAACCGATGACAAACATACAGAAGATTCGCCGCATTCTGCACCTTCCTTGGTAGCTGTTTATGCCCGTATAAGCCAGAAAACACCTCGCACCGCTAGCAGATTCTTCCCTCCAGCACAAGCCGCAGCAGCAGCCTATCCCTTGTGCCGCTTCTCCAGCTTGGCCCAGGTATCGCGCAGGGTGACCGTCCGGTTGAGGATCAGTTCCTCCGGACCGGAGTCTGGGTCCACACTGAAGTACCCTTTGCGCTCCAGTTGATAGCGTTCTTCGGCTGCGGCGGATCCCAGGTGGGGCTCAACCGGTCTTTCCCGGAGCACGGTCAAGGAATCGGGGTTGAGCTGGTCCATGAAATCCCCTCCCTTTTTTTCCTCCGCTGTGGGATCAGGCACCATGAACAGCCGGTCGTAGAGATTGATTGTGGCCCGCAGGCAGTGCCGGGCAGACACCCAGTGCAGGGTTCCCTTGACCTTGCGTCCGTCCGGGGCGCCCCCTCCCCGGGTCTGTGGGTCATATGTGCAGTGGATCTCCTGGATTCGCCCCTCTGCGTCCTTAATGACCTCCACGCAGGTGACGAAATAGGCGTAGCGCAGCCGAACCTCCCGTCCCGGGGCCAGCCGGAAGAACTTGCGCGGAGGATCTTCCCGGAAATCGTCCCGCTCTATATACAGCTCCCGGCAAAAGGGAACCATGCGGGTTCCCATTGACTCGTCCTCCGGGTTGTTCACCGCCTCCAGCTCCTCCTCCTGCTCCTGCGGATAGTTGACAATCACCAGCTTGACCGGGTCCAGGACCCCCATAACCCGCGGGGCTGTAGTGTTCAGCTCGTCCCGGACCGCATGCTCCAAAACAGCCATATCCACAGTGCTTTCGCTCTTGCCCACGCCGATGAGCTCGCAAAAACGGCGGATCGCCGCAGGCGGAATCCCCCGACGGCGCAGTCCGGAGATCGTCGGCAGGCGCGGATCGTCCCAGCCCTGGACCACCCCTTCCTGCACAAGACGGATGAGCCGGCGTTTGCTCAAAACCGTATAATTCAGGTTCATCCTGGCGAATTCGTACTGCCTGGGCCGGGCCGGGACCGGAAGGTTGTCCAAAAACCAGTCGTACAACGGGCGGTGGTCTTCAAACTCCGTGGTACACAAGGAGTGGGTAATCCCTTCAATGGCGTCTGAAAGCCCATGGGCGAAGTCATAGGTGGGATAGATGCACCAAGTGTCTCCGGTTCGATGATGCCGGGCGTGCATGATCCGGTAAATCACCGGATCCCGCATGTTCAGGTTGGAATGCCCCATATCGATCTTGGCCCGCAGGACGTGCTGGCCATCTGTAAACTCCCCGGCCCGCATCCGGTGGATCAGATCCAGGTTCGCCTCCACGGATCGGGTCCGGTACGGGCTGTCTTGTCCGGGTTCCGTCAGGGTCCCCCGGTACTGTCTGATCTCTTCCGGGCTCAAGCTGCACACATAGGCCTTTTCCCTGCGGATCAGCTCCAGAGCCAGCTCCCAGAGCTGATCGAAATAGTCGGAAGCGAAATACAGATGCCGCCCCCAATCATATCCCAGCCAGCGCACATCCTCTTGAATGGATTGTACGTACACGTCTTCTTCCTTCAAGGGATTGGTGTCGTCAAAGCGCAAGTGACACCGGCCGCCGAACTCGTGGGCCAACCCAAAGTTGAGGCAGATCGACTTCGCATGGCCGATGTGCAGATATCCGTTGGGTTCCGGCGGAAACCGGGTCACCACCCGGCCCTGATGCGTATTGTTCAGCACATCTTCCTGGACAATGGTTCGGATAAAGTTGGACGGGACGTTCTTCTCCGGCATGCTCTGGCTCCCTACACCTCAGGATTTCGTATTCATTCCGGCTCTGCAGGCTCCAATCCAGTGTCCTGCATTCCCCCGGAGTCAGGAGCGGTCTGCTGCCGCTCCTGCCAGGTTTTCAGACACTGCTCGATGCACGGTCCGCAGTTCATGCACTTCCCGCTTTCTCTGCACAGCCGGGTAAAGGCCTGCATCCAATCCGGACCAGTGCGCGGGCAGTGCTGAACAAAACGGACAAAAGCGATCAGCCGTTCCAGGGCCTGGTCATCGATATGATGCTCCAACCGGCAGGCATTGGCCTCGGCCACTTCCGGGGGCAGTTGCAGAAAGCGGCCCAGAAAATCGGTCAGCACTTTGTGCCGATGATCGATCTGCTCGGCCATGGCCAGCCCCAGCTCGGTGAGGGTGACCGAGCTGTACGGATGGTAGTTGATCAGGCCCTTCTGAGACAGGCTCTGCAGGGCCCCGGTCACTGAAGCCCGCTGTACGCCGAGCCGATCGGCGATATCCTTGGCCCTGGCAGATTTTTGTTCTTGCTCCAGAAGAAAGATGACCTCCAGGTAATCCTCCAGATTGGAGGTCAGCTCCGGAACCCCGGACTGGATGTTCTTGCTCATGGTTCCCCCCCAGCCGTCGGCATCTGGGTCATCTCCCGGGGACCGGCCTCGAACTCGGGAATGGCTTCTCTGGCCAGGTTGGGATCAACGCCCCGTTCCCGGGCAATATGCTCCAGCTGCATTTCAGCGTCGGATGGACGCAGGTAGGCGGGCAGGACACATTCCCGGCTGGAATGCGCCTCCCAGGCCGCCCGAAGCAGGACCTCCGGACGGGGATGGTCCCAAATGGGGTCCAGCAGATGCACATGCCGCAGCTGGGTCCTCCACCATTGGGCATGTGCTCGGATTCCGCTGCCCAGGACACAGGCCCTTCCCTCATCTTGAGCCAGTATGGCCTGGACTGCCTTTTCCCTGTGTACGCACCGTGCCGGGGTCAAAGCACTTCCTTCGGGGGCGGAAAAGGCCTGAATATTGACCAGATTCTGGCGGGCGTGGGTGCAGACCCACACAGATCCTTGCATCAGTGGAGCCGGCCCCTGGGCCAGGAGGCTCAGATAGTCCAGACCGGCCAGGAGAAGTCCTCCGCCCCTGGCCAGGCCCAGAGCAAAGGCCAGTCCGACCCGTATCCCGGTAAATGTCCCGGGACCGCGGACTATGGCCACCCGGTCCAGGTCTGCGAGCCGCAACCGCAACTGGCTCAGGCAGGACTCCAGTCCCGGGGGCAGAATCTGCATGGTCCGGGCTTGAACCTCGGCTGTCTGGGCCCAGAGCAGCCTGTTCCAGGTACCGACCACCACCTGGAGCCGGTTCTCGGCGGTGTTTATGGCCAGGGCCGGCCTATCGTCTGTATGCATGCTTTCGTATCCGGGTGGTAACCGCGGCGGGCTATTGGGTATGCAGGATCCGATAGATATCATTATAGACGGCCAGGGCCATAAGGGCGATGAGCAGGCTCAGCCCGATACGCATGGCCATGGCCTGCACCTTGGGATCCAGGGGCCGGCCGATGACGGTCTCCAGGGCATAGAACAGGAGATGCCCGCCGTCCAGAACCGGGATGGGCAGCAGGTTGAGCAGTCCCAGATTGACGCTTATCAGGGCGGTCAGGGCCACCACATCCACCAGTCCCTGCTCTGCCTGCTGGCTGACCAGCTGGGCGATCATGATCGGCCCGCCGATGGTCTCCAACGGCACAATGCGTTCAATAATCTTGATGATCCCCTGCACCGTGAGCTTGATTACTTCCCACGTCTGCAAGGTTCCGCTCTGCAGGGATTCCCAGAAGCCCAGGGGGATGTGCACCGTCTCCTTGGCTGCCACTATCCCTATTCGCGGGACCTGGATCTTCTCTCCGAAAATGTTTTCCGTTGTCTGAATATCAGGGACAAGGGCGATCTTCAGGAGCTGATCTCCGCGATCCACCTGCAGGCGGAGGCGTTCTCCGCGGTTGTTCTGAATCCTCCCGGCCAAGTCCGACCAGTAGGTAACCTCCTGGCCGTTGACCGCCACGATCCGATCCCCGGCCTGCAGTCCGGCCCGGGCCGCAGGGGTCTCCTCCTGGACCTGCCCCACCACAGGGAGCAGGGCCTGCTGGCCGGCAAAAAAGAAAATCAGAAAATACAACAGGACCGCGAGGAGAAAGTTGAAGATCGGGCCGGCGGCTACAACCAGCATCCGCTGCCACGGGGGACGAAGGGCAAAGCTCTCATCAGAGCTAAATTCCTCCGGGATGTCCGCCTCCGGGCTCTCCCCGACCAGCTGCACATACCCCCCCAAGGGGACGGCTGAAAGGCGATATCCGGTCTTGCCCCACTGAAACCCGGCCAGCTTGGGGCCAAAGCCGAGGGAAAAGGTCTTCACCCCGATCCGGAATCCCTTGGCGACCAGGAAATGGCCCATCTCGTGAAAAAAGATCAGGGCCCCAATGACCAGCAGAATGGCTATGGCATTGATCATACGTGCACCGTAGGCTTGTAATTCCGGACAAAGTCCCTGGCGTCGGCATCAAGAGCCCGGATGTCGTCCAGACCTGAGGGATCAAACCCCTGATGCCGGGCCAATGCCTCTTCAGCCAGAACCGGAATGTCCGGGAAGGCAATGCGTTTGGCCAGAAAAAGCTCCACCGCTACCTCATTGGCGGCATTCAAAACGACCGGATGGCTGGGGCCGGCCGTCAGGGCCGACTTGGCCAGGGTCAAGGCCGGAAACAACTCTTCATCCGGCTGATAAAAGGTCAGCTGCCGCATACCCGTCAGGTCCAGGCGGGGCAAATCCAGAGCCAGCCGCCGGGGATAGCTGAGGCAAAAGGCTATGGGAATGCGCATGTCCGGGATGCCCATGTGGCTCAGAACCGAGCCGTCCTGATATTCGACCATGGAGTGGACAATGCTTTCCGGATGGACCACGACATCGATATTCTCCAGGGGCAGCCCAAAGAGATAATGGGCCTCGATGATCTCCAGGCCCTTATTCATCATGCTCGCCGAGTCAACGCTGATCTTGGCCCCCATGGACCAGTTGGGATGGGCCAGGGCCTGCTCCGGGGTGACCTGGTCCAGGAATTTCTTGTCCGCCCTGCGGAAAGGCCCGCCTGAAGCGGTCAGGATCAGGGTCCTCACTTCTCGATCACAATGTCCGAGCAGGCCTTGAAACAGGGCGTTGTGCTCCGAATCAACCGGCAATATGCATGCCCCGCTGGATGCGCACGCGCTGCGCAGCAAGGGGCCGGCCAGGACCAGGGACTCCTTGTTGGCCAGGGCAACCACCTTTCCCGCCTTGACCGCGGCCAGGGTCGGGGCCAGACCGGCCGCGCCGACCTGAGAAGAGACCACAATATCCGCCTCCGCCAGGGAGGCCATATCTGCAAACCCGTCTTCTCCGCAGCGGATCTCCGGCTTGTAGTCGGCCGGAAGCAGCCCGCGGAGCTCTTCAGCCAGAGCTTGGGTCTTGATCCCCAGCACCGGCGGCCGGAATTCAGTGGCCTGGGCGGCCAGCAGATTGACGTTCTCCCCCCCGGCCAGGCCGGTGACCCCCAGGCAATCCGGGTGGTTGCGCACAATGCGCAGGACGTTTTGACCTATGGATCCCGTGCTGCCCAGAACGACCAGGTTCCTCCCCGATTCTGGCAGACGTGAGGCTGTCTGGAGTGAGGAAATATACTGCAGCATACCCCGGCTCATGCTGTTCGGGTTTGAAAACTGTGACTATGGCCTACGGCCTTAAGCCAGAGGCTAGCCAAAAAGAGGATACACCCATGTAATGGCCATGTATACAGGAAGAGCCAGCAAAAGGCTGTCGATCCGGTCCAGCACACCGCCGTGTCCGGGCAAGAGCACCCCGGAATCCTTGACCTTGAGCTCTCGCTTCACAGCGGACTCGAACAGATCGCCGGCCTGGGCGCCCACGCACAACGCAGTCCCCACCCCGAACCACACTGCCCATCCCGCCTGCCCCCAGATCAGGCCCCAGATCAGGCTGACCGCAACGCACGCCGCAAGCCCGGAACCGAACCCCATCCAGGTTTTCTTGGGGCTGATGCTGGGACACAGCTTCCGGCGTCCCCACTTGGAGCCACCGTAGAAGGCGGCTGTATCCGCACCAAAGACAGCAGCCAGGACATAAACCTGCTCCACTGTAGTCAGGGAAATCAAAAACTGCAGAATGAACGGAATGTAGACCAGCCCGAAGAAGAGCAGGGCCGCGTCGGTCAGGCTCATATCCCTGCTCAGGCGTCCTCCGAAGACATAGACCAAACCAACGATCCAGAGGCATGCCGGCAAAAGGCCGCCAGCACCGACGCCAGCTTGAGGGAGTACAACCACCGGCACGGACAGGACCAGGCCCATGGCTTGCATCCCCTTCTTGCCCTCGGTCCAGACCATGGACCAGAACTCAGTCAGGGCCGCACAGCTTAAGACAACCACAACCGCCGCCTGGACCAAAGTGGAGCCGGAAAAGATCACCCCGGCGAGAAGGGCGATCAGGACTGTTCCGGTCACCACGCGCTGTTGGTGGCTGCTCAGACTCACTCTATGCCTCCAAATCTGCGGCTGCGCTGCCTGTAATCCTCCAGGGCGGCATGCAGCTCCTGCTCAGAGAAGTCCGGCCACAGCGTCTTTGTAAAGTAGAACTCAGAATACGCTGCCTGAAAGATGAGATAATTGCTCAGCCGGAGCTCGCCGCTGGTCCGGATGATCAGATCGGGATCGGGCTGACCGGCGGTGTACAGATGTCCGCGGAAGGCCTCTTCTGTTATCTCCTCCTCAGGTACGCCGCTGGCCGCAAGGCTGCGGCAGGCCTTGAGGATCTCTTCCCGTCCCGAATAGTTCAGGGCCAGATTCAGGGTCATCTGGTCGCAGTGAGCCGTTCGCTCCAGGGTTTGACCGATGGCTTTGCGCACCGGAAAAGAGAATTTCTGCCAGTCGCCGATGACATTCAGCCGGATGGAGTTGTCCACCAGCTTTTTTTGCTCCCGGCGCAAGAAACGGATAAGGAGATCGAAGAGGAACTGGACCTCTTCCTTGGGGCGGGTCCAGTTCTCCATAGAAAAGGCATACAGGGTCAGTACCGAGATATTCAGTTTGCGGCAGGATGTAACGATGTCTTGCGCCGTGTCGGCCCCGGCCTGATGCCCGGCGCTCCTCGGCAGCCCGCGCTCCTTGGCCCACCGTCCGTTGCCGTCCATGATAACGGCCAAATGCGTGACCGGGGGGCTTTGAGGATCTGCCTGGGAAGGTGCAGTCAAATCTCCATGATCTCCTTTTCTTTGTCCGCCAAAAGCTCATCAGCCTTGGCGGTAAAAGAATCCGTCAACTCCTGAATCTTCTCCTGCCCCTTGTGCTGATCGTCTTCAGTAATCGACTTCTCGTTCTTCCGCTTTTTCAAGGTCTCGTTTTCATCCCGGCGCACGTTGCGGATCGCTATCTTGGCGTCTTCAGTGTTCTTCTTGGCAACCTTGACCAGATCCTTCCTCCGTTCTTCAGTCAGCGGGGGAATGGAAATGCGGATCACCTTGCCGTCGTTGATTGGATTCAGCCCAAGATCAGACTTCATAATGGCCTTTTCCACATCCGAAAAGCTGTTCCGGTCCCAGGGCTGGATGGTAATTGTCCGGCTGTCGGGGATGGAAATGGAGGCCAATTGATTCAAAGGAGTGGGCGTGTTGTAATAGTCCACCACAATGTCTTCCACCAGGGTTGTCGACGCCCTCCCGGTGCGCAGCTTGCTGAAGTCCTTCTTCAGGGTATCCAACGCTTTCTGCATCCGCTGCTTGCAGTCCTTGAAAACGTCATCCATGCTTCTCACCTCCTTGTTCACCCGTGCACAACAGTCCCCACATTCTCCCCGCAGGCAACTCGCATGATATTGTGCCGCTCCAGCAGATTGAATACGACGATGGGCATATTGTTGTCCATGCACAGGGAAATAGCTGCTGAATCCATGACCTTCAGCCCCTGCTGCAGGACGTCCAGGTAGCTGAGCCGGGTATACAGCCTCGCATTCGGATTATCTTCCGGATTGGTGTCATAGACCCCGGGCACCCTGGTCGCCTTCATCAGGGCCTGTGCTTTGAGCTCCATGGCCCGCAGGGATGCGGCGGTATCAGTGGTGAAATAGGGATTCCCAGTTCCTGCGGCACAGATAACCACCCGTTTCTTTTCCAGGTGCCGTATCGCCCGGCGCCGGATGTATGGTTCGGCCACCTCCTGCATCCTGATGGCGGTCATCAGCCGGGTGGTCAACCCCTGCTTTTCCAGGCTGTCCTGCAGGGCCAATCCATTGATCACTGTGGCCAGCATGCCCATATAGTCCGCCGACGCCCGGTCCATGCCGGCGGCAGACGAGGAGACCCCGCGGAAGATATTCCCGCCCCCGATAACCAATGCCACCTCAAGGCCCATGCCGACAACTTCGGCCAGATCCTGGCAAAAGGCATCGATGCTGTTCATGTCAATGCCCAAGGAACGGGAACCGGCCAAGGCCTCTCCGCTGAGCTTGAGCAGGACGCGCTGATACGTAAGCTCGCTCATGCACTCCCCATCAGTATGCTTGGGTTGGCGGGATCACGGGGGCATGCCGCCCTCCTTGGTCCCGATCCGGGTACTGAACCAAAAAACGGGCCCAGGGCCCGTTTTTTTTTTCAAATTATTCTTCGGAATGCGTCTCCCCGACTTCCATGCGCACAAATCGGTTCACCTCGACCTTTTCTCCCAGAACCGCGACCAGCTCATTGATCAGGTCCTTGACCGCAATGGAATCGTCTTTGATATAGGGCTGTTCCAGGAGGCAGACCTCTTTGTAGTACTTGTTGACCCGGCCCTCGACGATCTTTTCCACCACATGCTCCGGCTTTCCGTCCGCCCGGGCCTGCTTGGCGTAGATCTCCTTTTCCTGCTCTATATACTCCTGAGGCAGGTCCTCCGGCCGGACACAGACCGGGTTGGCCGCTGCAATCTGCATGGACAGGTTCTTGGCCAGTTCCTGAAACTTGTCGCTTTTGGCCACAAAATCGGTCTCACAGTTGAGTTCGACCAAGACCCCGATCTTGCCGTTGGCATGGACATATGAACCGATGAATCCTTCCGAGGCCGATCGTCCGGCCCGCTTCTGCGCCTTGGACAACCCCTTTTCCCGCAGCCAGGATACTGCCTTCTGCTCATCCCCGTCCGATTCCTGCAAGGCCTTCTTGCAGTCCATCATTCCGGCCCCTGTCTTTTCCCGGAGCTCCTTGACCATCTTGGCTGTGATCTCCATCTATCTATTCCTCCTCTGCGCTGGCTTTCTCGGATTCATTGCTCTCGGTCGCCGCCTGGGCATCCACCATTTCGGCCTCCGCCTGCTGCTGGGCTGCCTGGACCTCTTCCTGAGTCGCCTCATCCTGCCTGGCCTGGCCTTCCAGACAGGCCTCGGCAATCCGGGAGGTGAACAGCTTGATGGCCCGAATGGCATCGTCGTTGCCCGGAATGATATAGTCGATAAGGTCCGGATCGCAGTTGGTGTCCGTTATGGCCACAATCGGGATGCCCAAACGGCGAAACTCCTGAACCGCGATATCTTCCCGCTTGGGATCGACGATAAAGCCAGCCTGCGGATATTCGTTCATTTCCTTGATCCCGCCCAGGGTATCCCGCAGCTTGGTCAGCTCCCGCTGCATGCCCACAATTTCTTTCTTCGGGAACCGGTTGATGGTCCCGTCCTCAAACATGCTCTCCAGGCGTTTAAAACGGTCGATGCTGTGCTTGATGGTCTTAAAGTTGGTCAGGGTCCCGCCCATCCAGCGATGCGTGATGTAGTACATGCCGGCCCTGGAGGCCTCTTCCTGGATGATGTCCTGGGCCTGGCGCTTGGTGCCTACAAACAGGACCTTGCCCTTGTTGGCGACCACGTCGACTATGAACTCATAGGCCCTGTTGAACAGGGGGATG
Organism: Desulfovermiculus halophilus DSM 18834; assembly: GCF_000620765.1. Classification (NCBI taxonomy): domain Bacteria; kingdom Pseudomonadati; phylum Thermodesulfobacteriota; class Desulfovibrionia; order Desulfovibrionales; family Desulfohalobiaceae; genus Desulfovermiculus; species Desulfovermiculus halophilus. Next base: position 73,387 of record NZ_JIAK01000005.1, on the reverse strand, counting down.
GTCTGCTGCAGGTCAATGATGTGGATTCCCTTGCGGGCTCCAAAGATGAAAGGCCGCATTTTCGGGTTCCACCGCCGTGTCTGGTGCCCGAAATGCACCCCGGTCTCCAGCATCTCTTTCATACCGATGTAGCCCATACATTCTCCTTGGGTTGTGTTTCCTCCACTCCAGCCGGACCCGTAACCTGCCGCCGCACCCGGCGGATCAGGACCCCAGGGTCGCTCTGAAGTGTGTGGGTTTTCTCAGACGAAGGGAAAATACGTAAATCAAAAATGATCTCCTGACAAGAGGCAGGATCCGCCCTATCCGAGCACCGGGTTGCACAGGCTCCCGAGACCTTCAACCTCCACGCAGACTCTGTCTCCGGGCTGGATCCGCCCTACTCCGGGAGGGGTGCCGGTCAGGACCACGTCTCCCGGATGCAGGGTCATGACCCGGGAGATGAAACTGACCAGGGCCAGAGGAGAGACAATCATATCCGAGGTCCGTCCGGACTGAACCTCACCTCCGTTGACTGTGGTCCTGATGGCAGCATCTGCAAAGGGCTCAATATCGGTCTCGATCCCCGGCCCCAGAGGACAAAAGGTGTCGAAGCCCTTGGCCCGGGCATACAGTCCGTCTTTGCGCTGCAGATCCCTGGCCGTGACGTCATTGGCGCAGGTATAGCCGAGGACATATCCCCCTGCTTGTGCTTCCGGGACATTCCGGCACAGCCGACCGATGACCACCGCCAGTTCTCCCTCGTAATGAACCTCTGCCGAATGGGCCGGCAGCCGAATGGGCTGACCGTGATCTATGACCGCAGATCCCGGTTTGAAAAAAAGCAGGGGCTCTTCCGGCAGAGCCATATCCATTTCCCGGGCATGGGCATAATAGTTCAATCCCACACAGACTACCTTGCCCGGGTGGAGCAGGGGCCGGGCGAACACGTCCTGGCGGGAGACACGGGCCAGCTCCTTCAGGTTCCAGTCCACCAGAACCGCCTGGTCGTCTCTGCATTCGGCCCAGTAAGCCCGCCCCTGGTAGTCAACTCTGGTCATGAACATAGTCTTTTCTCCTCGGCATACGGCCTGCACACTGGGGACCGCTGTGTCTGCCTGTGCGTCTGCCCTGAGTCCTATATCTTGATAATCACCGGGACAATCACCGGATCCCGTCCCAGGGCCTTGCGGAAATATCTGCGCAGGGCTGACTTGGTCCTGTCCCGCAGCTTTTTCCACGCTCCGGCCGGGATCTTTTCATAGACGTCCATGATGATTGCTTCCGCTTCGGTCAGGATATGGGCATACTGCTGCTCAAAGATGAATCCCTTGGACTCCAGCCGGGGGCCCATGACGATGGATCCGCTTTCGGCGTCCAGGACCATGACCACCACAACCATGCCCTCGTCAGCCAAGAGCTGGCGCTCCTTGAGGATCGTGCTGCCCACGTCGCCGACCCCCTTGCCGTCCACCAGCACGGAACGGGCCGAGAACTCCTCCTCATAGCGGATTCCATGCTCCAGAAGGGTAACCGGCTGCCCATCCTCCAGGACCAGGGACCGTTCCGGGGCAACCCCGCAGGCCTGGGCCAGATCCGAGTGCTTGACCAGATGCCGGTATTCCCCGTGCACCGGGACGAAGAACTTGGGCTTGACCGTGTCCAGCATGAGCTTGAGCTCTTCCCTGTGGGCGTGCCCGGAGGCGTGGACCGCCTGGACCTTTTCATACACCACATCCGCCCCCAGCTTGTACAGCCGGTTGATGACCTTGTTGATGGCCTTGGTATTGCCGGGAATGAACCTGGAGGACATGATGACCGTATCCCCGGAATGGATGCTCAGCTGACGGTGGGACCCCTCGGCCAGACGGGTCATGGCCGACATGGGCTCCCCCTGGGAACCGGTCACCAGGAGCACGACCTTCTCGTCGGGCAAGTCGCCGATATTCTCCGGATCCACATAACTCTGGTCCGAAAAGTTCAGGTATCCAAGCCCTCTGGCTATCTCGATATTCGTGCTCAGGCTTTTGCCGCTGACCGCCATAGTCCGGCCGAACTGGGTGGCCAGGTCGTAGATCTCTTGAATGCGCTGAATGTGACTGGAAAACAGGGTGACCAGAATGCGGCCCTCTGCTTTCTGAAAGACCTCCAGCAGGCTGGTCTTGACCTCCTTTTCGGTCAAGGCGAATCCGTCCCGCTCTACATTGGTCGAATCCGAGAACATGAGCTCGACGCCGGAGCTGGAGAACTCGGACAGCCCCTCCAGGTCGGTGTAATGCCCTCCAAGAGGATTGCGGTCGATCTTAAAGTCCCCGGAGTGGACAACTCGTCCCACCGGGGTTTCAATCCCCAGGGCGTAGCCCTGGATAATGGAGTGGCAGACCGGAAAGAACTGGAAGGAGAGGTCGTTTATGAGTACGGTCTCTCTGGGCTGAACCGGCTGCAGGGTCACTTTATCCTGCAGGGCGTGTTCCCGCAGTTTGTTGTTCACCAGGGCCAGGGTGAAGTCGGATCCGTAGACCGGCACCTCGACGTCCGGCAGGATCCAGGGCAGGGCCCCGATATGGTCCTCATGGCCGTGGGTCAGGATAATGGCCCGCAGCTTGTCTTTCTTTTCCAAAATAAAGTCCAGGCGGGGAATGACAACATCCACCCCATAATGAAAGTCGTCCGGAAACATCAGCCCGCAGTCAATGAGCACAGCGGATTGCGCAGTCTCCAGGAGCAGGCAGTTCATGCCGATCTCCCCCAGCCCGCCTATGGGATACAGGGTCAGCTTTTTTTCCTTGTCCATTGTTCCATCTCCGTAAGTGTTGTATCCATCTCCGCCCACAAGGCGGCTTTCAGTCTGTTTCGATCTTTAAGAGTTGCTTCCTGCGGCATCTGCCGGGGAGACAGGGCCCGGACCCGGACCGCTCCGGGATGCAGGCTAAACCTCCCCTTGGGCATCACCCGGCCCGAACCGGTGATCAGCACCGGGACCACCGGAACCTTGGCCTTCAGGGCAATAACCAGGGCTCCGACATGAAAATCCTGCAGCCCCTCTTCCGCCCGTCCCCGGGTGCCTTCGGGGAAGATGACCAGGGATTGTCCCTGTTGCAGACGCTGCACCGCCTCCTGCATATCCCGCATCCCTTGCCTGCTGTTCTCCCGGTCCACCCCGAGATGGCCGGTCCTGCCCATGCCTGGCCCGAACAGCGGGATGGTGAACAGCGACTTCTTGGCCACAAACCGGGGATACCAGGGGCTTAAAAGACTGAGCAATATGGGGATGTCCAGCAGGCTCTGATGATTGGCCACAAACAGGTACACAGCCCCGTGCTCCAGCTCGGCCATATCGGTCTGGATATCCAGACCTGCGGCCCGGACCACGGTATGCGCCCACAGCTTCTCCAGCCGCTGCAGCAGGCCCGATGTCCCAGGGAAACGGGCCAGAACAATCACCGCCGCGGAGATCAGGACCGTCGTCAACAGAGCCGCGGGCAGAAAGAAAACATTTTTGATCAAATACGCCAGGGAGTGCATAAAATCCACCGCAGAAAAAGAATAAGCCGCCCGCAGGCGGCTTCAATGCTTTGCTTCTCTACGACCGGAAAGTATCATCTTTGAACTGATCCGCCTCCGGTTTGACTTCAGAACCACGCATCCGCCACCACCCTCTCTGGGCTTTCTTGAGACTTGCTCTCACCTGAACCAAAACGCCCCGCATTTCGAGGGTCCAGGTACATTGCCATCAGCTCAGGCATTCTCGGCCTGGGCCTGCTTTTCCTCCAGTATTTTTTCCTGGATATTGGGCGGGCACTCTGCGTAGTGATCGAATTCCATGGTAAACAGGCCCTGTCCGCCGGTCATGGCCCGAAGATCCGGGGCATAGCGCAGGATTTCGGCCATTGGGACCTGGGCGTTGATCTCAGTGATTCCCTGGTTCGATTCATACCCCAGGACCTTCCCTCTGCGGCTGGACAGATCGCCGATAATGTCCCCCATGTATTCATCCGGAACAGAGATGGACATCTTCATCACCGGCTCCAGCAGGGTCACGCCCGTCTTCTCCGCCGCCTTCTTGAAAGCCATGGAGCCGGCTATCTTGAAGGCCATCTCTGAAGAATCCACGCTGTGATAGGAGCCGTCGAACAGAGTCACCTTGAAATCGACCACCGGATACCCGGCCACGACCCCTTTCTGGGCCGCCTCCTGAATTCCCTGATCCACGGCCGGGATAAAGGTCTTGGGGATCACCCCGCCCACTATCTGGTTGACGAACTCGTATCCCTGCCCCCGTTCCTGGGGTTCAAGCTTGATCCAGCAATCCCCGAACTGGCCTCGCCCACCGGTCTGTTTCTTGTATCTGCCCTGAACCTCGGCCGAGGCCTTGATCGTCTCCCGGTATGGGATCTTGGGGGCGTGCAGCTGGACCTCCACCTTGTTCCTGCGTCTGACCTTTTCCACCGCGGTCTCAATATGCAGCTGCCCCATGCCGGAAAGCAGGATATCCCTGGTTTCTTCATTGTGCTCCAGCTTGAGGCTGGTGTCTTCTTCCAGGAGCTTCTGGATGGCGGCCACCATCTTGTCCTCATCTTCCTTGTTGGCCCCGGTCAGGGCGAAGGACAACAGCTGTGGCGGCAGGGCCGGCTTGTCCAGGATGAAGGAATCCTTCTCCCCGCAGATCGTGTCCCCGGTGGCGGTACTTTTGAGTTTGGCTACAGCCACGATGGCCCCGGGACCGACCTCTTCCTTGCACGGGTCCTGCTTCTTGCCCACCACGAACTGCAGGGCCCCCAGCTTTTCCTTGGCGTCCTTGACCGGATTGTAGACATGGATATCCGAACTCACCTTCCCGGACAGGACCCGGAGCATGCTCAGCTGTCCGCCGAAAGGGGTGGTTATAGTCTTGAACACGAAGCAGGCCAGCGGGGCATCAAGCGAGGACTCCCGTTCGCTGCCGTCCGTACCCTGCCAGGATTCCCGTTCCAGCGGTGACGGCAGGAGGTCCTGAATCTGGTCCAAGATCTGGGCTCCACCCTTGTTCCCGGCTGCGGCAGCGACACAGACCGGGACAACGTCTCCCTGAATCACGCCCTTGCGCAGTCCGCCTTGGATCTCTGCAGCAGAAAGCTCCCCTTCTTCCAGATACTTTTCCATCAGCTCTTCATCGCTTTCAGCGATATTTTCCACTGCTGCCTCGTACAGCTCTGCCACCCGCGAAGCCAAGTCCTCAGGCACATCCTGGCTTTTCACTTTTCCTTCGGCATCGAAGATGAGGGCCTTGTTGTTCAAAACATCCACCAGGCCCTGGAAGTTCGACTCCGAGCCAATGGGCAGATAGAGGAGCACCGGCTTGACCCCGAGCACATCGGAGAGCCCGGCGTAGGCCTGCTCAAAGTCGGCCCGCTCCCGGTCCATCTTGTTGATCACCACCATGGACGGCAATCCGGCCTGCCGCACATCTTTCCACAGCTTTTTGTCCTGGGCCTTGACCCCGTCCACAGCATCGACGACATAGATCACGCCGTCCGCAGCCGCCAGCTGGTAGGGAAACTCGCCCAGAAAGTTCGTATCCCCGGGATTGTCGATCAGGAAGTGCCGATTCTTGTTCCAGGAATAAACTGCATAGGCCGGCTGTACGCTGCCGCCCTTCTTGGTTTCCTCCGGCTCATAGTCCAGAATTGTGTTCCCGGCATCAATGCTTCCCAGGCGGGTGGTCACTTTGGCATTGTACAAGAACATCTCGGCCAAGGAGGTCTTGCCGCTACCGCTGCTTCCGGCCAGGGCAAAGGTTCGCTGCTGTTTGAGTCTGTCCTCCATTGCGTACTCCCTTCCTCCGAATTTGGGGTTCAAACCAGGCCGCCGCGAATGTTTCCCGCAGAAACTTTTGTCAATATGTCAACAGATTATTAAACACATACCCTGAATGAGCAGGGTATGCGAACGATATCCTAACAGGAAAATTATAAATTTATACCAAAAGAAAGGGACATGCAACTTTTGTTTGCCCGGACGCAGGCATTGCGCTTCGATCCTGGGTTGGATATCATTTCCGGCTGGGGTTTCCAGACCAGCTTTAGCCTGAGCTGGACAGACTTTCGGCCAACGTCTCTGGCAAGCGCACAGGAGGGCACGAACAGATCATGCCGATCATCATGGGCACAGCGGGACACATCGATCACGGCAAGACCACCCTGATCAAGGCCTTGAGCGGCATTGACTGCGACCGGCTCAAGGATGAAAAGAAGCGGGGAATCACCATTGAGCTGGGCTTTGCCTTTCTCGACCTTCCTGACGGTCAGCGGGTGGGAATCATTGACGTCCCGGGCCATGAAAAATTCGTCAAAAACATGGTGGCCGGAGCGGCTGGGATTGATTTTGTTCTGCTCACAGTGGCCGCTGACGAGGGGATCATGCCCCAGACCCGGGAACATCTGGAGATATGCACCCTGCTGGGCATCAGCGAAGGGGTGGTGGCTCTGACCAAGGTCGATACCGTGGACCCTGAGCTCTTGGAGCTGGCCCAGGAGGACGTCCAGGACTATCTGGCGGACACCTTCCTGGCCCAGGCCCCGATCATCCCGGTATCGGCGCATACAGGCCAGGGCATTCCAGAGCTGACCACAACCCTGCAGGACTTGGCGGCCAAAAGCAATCAAACCCTCTCCTCTGAAATCTTCCGTCTGCCCATTGACCGGGTGTTCACCATGCGCGGCCACGGAACAGTGGTCACCGGGACCCTTATCGATGGGCGGATTTCTGTAGGGGACAGCATTGCCGTCTACCCCCAAGGGCTCAAGACCAAGGTCCGGGGACTGCAGGTCCACGGAGAGACGGTGGAAACCGCAGATGCCGGGCAGCGGACAGCCATGAATCTGGCCGGGCTGGACGTGGAGAACCTGCAGCGCGGAGAGTGCCTGGCCAAGCCCGGAACCCTCTTTCCGTCCACCCTGTGGGATGTAGAGCTGACCCTCTTGTCCACTGCTCCCAAAGCCCTCAAGCACAGACGGGAGATCCACTTTCATCACGGGACTCAGGAGACCCTGGCCCGGGTCTACCTCCTGGACCGGGACCAGCTGGAGCCGGGAGAAAGCTGTCCGGCCCAAGTCCGTTTCCCTCACCCCATGGTCGGCGTCTTCAACGACAGGTTCGTCATCCGCGCCTTCTCCCCGCTGAGAACCATTGCCGGAGGCAAGGTCTTAAGCCCCATGGGCATCAAGGTCCGCCGCCGCTCCCAGGATTTGGAGAGCCTGCAGGCCCTGCACAGCGATGACCGGTCCCAGGTCCTGCTCACCCATCTCCACCGGTCCGGCTCAGCGGGCCTGACCTTACCGGAGCTGCACGTGCTGACCGCCATGCCGTCTAAAAAGCTGGAGCGGACCCTGCAGGACCTGGCATCCAAGCAGCACGTCTTTCTCTTTGACCGCGAAGAACAGCGCTATGTATCCCGGCACATAATCGACACTTTGCAGTCCGGCCTCATGGAGCACGTCCAGGAGTTTCACCGCAAAAACCCGATGAAGGCCGGAGTTTCCAGGGGCATGCTGAGCACCGGATGGGGCCGGGGTTTGCCCCCCAAGCTTCTGCATTTCCTGCTTGAGCGCTGTCTGAAGCAGAAAAGCCTGGTCTCGGAAAAAGAGGTGCTCCGTCTGCCCGAACACAGCATCTCTCTGGCTTCGGATCAGTCCCGGCTCAAGGAGGATCTCCTGCGCACGTACAAGGATGCCGGGATACAGCCCCCGAACTTGAACGCTGTACTGGAACAGCTCAAGGTCTCCAAGAAAGAAGTCCTGGATGTCATGGGCCTGCTCATCGAAGAGGGCCAAATCGTTAAGATCAACGACAGCCTGTACTTCAGCACCCAGGCGGTTGCAGATGTGCGAAAGCTTGTTGAACAGCACTTCGCCGCCCATGAGAGCTTGAGTCCCACGGACTTCAAGGAGCTCACCGGCCTGTCCCGCAAGTTCAGCATCCCCCTCCTGGAATATCTGGACAAACAGAAGATCACCATGCGGGTGGGAGACGTGCGCAAGCTGCGCAAGGGGTAGTGTGGTCAGAGGTCAGAGGTCAGAGGTCAGAGGTCAGAGGTCAGAGGAGAATGTGGGAACCCGAATAATTCTGTCAAGCGTAAAGATTACTTTGCGTAAAAAAGGCTTGCGAGAAGATCGCAAGCCTTTTGAAATGGGGTGGGTGACGTGACTTGAACACGCGACCACTTGGGCCACAACCAAGTGCTCTGCCGACTGAGCTACACCCACCGAGCTGAAGGATGTATTCATACAAAAGCTTTTATCTGAGGTCAAGTCTTTATGGACAAGCTGATTATCGAGGGCGGCTCTCCCCTGCACGGTGAGGTTCGGGTCAACGGATCCAAGAACGCCGCCCTGCCCATCCTCCTGGCCTGCATGCTGGTCCCGGAGCAGGTCACCCTGCACAGCATCCCCAACCTGCGGGATATCGCCACCACCATGAACCTGCTGCATCTCTTGGGCTGCGAGACCGATCAGTCCAATGGAGAGATCACGGTCCGGGCCGGCAAGGAGCTGCATCCCGAGGCCCCTTATGATCTGGTGCGGACTATGCGGGCCTCGGTCCTCTGCCTCGGCCCCCTCCTGGCCCGTCTGGGCCGGGCCAAGGTGGCCCTGCCCGGGGGATGCGCCATCGGGACCCGGCCGGTGGATCTCCACCTCCGGGCCCTGGAGCGGATGGGGGCACTGATGGACATCGATTCCGGATACATCGACGCCCGCTGCCGGCGTCTGCAGGGGGCGCACATAACCTTCGACTTTCCGACTGTGGGCGGCACTGAAAACCTGCTCATGGCCGCTGCCCTGGCCCAGGGGGAAACCGTCCTGGAGAACGCGGCCCGGGAGCCGGAGGTCCAGGACCTGGCCAACTTCCTGAACAGCTGCGGGGCCAGGATCCAGGGCCAGGGAACAAGCATCATTCGGATCCAGGGCGTCGAGTCCCTGCATGGATGCACCTATCCGGTCATGCCGGACCGCATCGAGGCCGGCACTTATATGCTGGCCGCGGCCATCACCAATGGGGATCTGGAGGTGGTCAACTGTCCGCTGGAAGCCACGGAAACAACCATTTCCAAGCTCCAGGAGATGGGCGGACAGGTCACAGCCGGCGACAGCCGTGTCCGGGTCCGCGGCGGAGAGCTGCAGGGGGTGGATATCGTCACCCAGCCCTACCCCGGTTTCCCCACCGACATGCAGGCTCAGTTCATGGCCCTGATGTGCGTGGCCCAAGGGTCCGGGACCATCCAGGAAACCATTTTCGAGAATCGCTTCATGCACGCCATGGAGCTCATGCGTCTTGGGGCCAGGATCCGCATCTCCGGAGACACGGCCGTGATCCGCGGCGGCGGCCCATTGCGCGGGGCCACCCTGATGGCCTCGGACTTACGAGCCAGCGCCTCTTTGGTCCTGGCCGGGCTGGCGGCCCAGGGAAGAACAGAAATCCGGCGCATCTATCATCTGGACCGCGGATATGAACGGATGGAAGACAAGCTGGCCCGGGTGGGGGCCAGGATCCGGAGGGAACAGGAGAAATAAGAAAGGCCGGGCATGCCCGGCCTTTCTTATCCTACCTTCTTATAGGGGGTGCTTAGAACTTGTAGCTCACGGTCAGGCCATAACCGAAGATCTCTCCTTCGGCGTCCACTCCAACATTTCCATTATTGCCACTAACAGCATAGGTGTGGTTCAAATTCGTACTTTCCCCCCCAATCTGCCTGTCCTGTTCGGTCATGGTGTACTGGAACACGCCGTCCACCACCCAACTCTCACCTAAGTTCAGGCCGAAACCCAGGGAGTAGGTCTTCTTGTCCGCATCCGGCCAGGTAATGTCAAAGGTGTCGTCCGGAATGGGGCTTGGATCGTAGAAGTACCCGCCGCGGAGGGTCAGGATGTCTGTTGCCTTCCACTCCACGCCCACGCGAATCTGCCGGGTATCTTCCCAATCCCGCTCCTGGACGATCTTCCCGCTTGGATAGTTCTCCCGAAGTATGGCTCCCAAAACATCATTGGCAGGTTGTTCATCGAATTCCACTGTCTGCTCATCCACGGTGCCCCAGTTGGTCCAGACCACGTCAGCTTCCAGAGAGATCCGATTGTGAGGCTGGTAGCGGACTCCGAACTGAACCTGGTCCGGATGATCCACATCATCCATGGAGATGTCATAACTCGTCTTTGACTCTCCAGGTAAGGCCTCAATCCCAGGGCCATCAAGATCCAAATCACCATCAAAATCTGTATCTGCCTGACTTCGGTAGGTCAAGCCCAAGGTCAAGGTCTCGATGGGCTTAAACATCAATCCCACATTCGCTGAAAGGTCAAGGTCTCGATGGGCTTAAACATCAATCCCACATTCGCTGAGTAGTTGAAGCTGTCCTCCAACTCCCCTTCAACATTGACCGGTCCAAGGGGTCCAGGGACTCCTCCCAAAGCCGCTTGCCCGTAGTTGGTCAAACCATAGTTTTGATAATAGTGCCCCGCCTCGGAGCGGCCGAAAGAAATCCCCATTCCAATCGACCACTTGTCGTTGATCTTGTAGGCCGCTGTGGGGGTAACCACTTCCCGGTAATACCATGACTCGTGAGAGCTGTACGCCCCGGGCTGGGAAACGAGATTGTCGGGGGAGTTCTTGTCCCAGTCTATCTGCAGCCCATAAGGGACATACGCTGCCACCCCAACGGACCACTTCTCATTTACCGGCATGGCAAAACCCAGATGCGGATACACACTCAGAGAGTCGTCTTCAAAATCTGTGGGGCCGATTATTCTGCCAGCTCCATCCCGAACAGTGTAATCCTTGGCCTCCAGCTCCGGATCAGAGATCATCACCCCCATTGAGGCCGTGGGCCGCTGCATCTGAGTCAGACCGGCCGGATTGTAGTAGGCGGCATAGGGATCATCGGCATAGGCTGCATACGCCCCGCCCAGGGCCGTTGCCTTGGACCCGATACCGTAGGTGTCCACGTTCCCGGCCCAGGCGGAAAAGGAAAGGCCCAGACCAGACAAGATACAGGTAGCAGTCAACAAAAACTTCCTTCCCCTCCACATAGCTTCCTCCTTTTGCGTTCATGTGAAGCGCTCCTTACCCCACGTACCGTTCTTTGCTTTCCTTGCCGTCAATCACCTCCTTGAACCGTGTTTTGCATATACAAAAATCAGGCGCTTTTGCGCACGCCCGACCGAACAACCAACCGGTAAGTACAATTTTTTGTATTGTACAGAGCATCATACAAAATGCAAGGGGAAAACGGAAATCGTGAAGACAATTATTTTAACTATTTGATTAGTCGGTATATTTTACGTCCAACGCAGCTTTTCTACTCGAACACCTTCTCCTCCGCAGCACCCGCCTCCTGGGCGTCGGCTGCAAAGTCCCGGGGCTGATCCTTGCCTTTGGCCTGCTCCTTATACCACTCATTGGCCGCAATGGCGGACATGATCTCGTTGGTCCCGGTCCAGATGGAGGCCAGGCGCAGATCCCGGACAATGCGTTCCACCGGATAGATATTCGTATATCCGATCCCGCCCATGACCTGCATGGAGTTGTGCGCCGCCTTCTGGCAGGACTCGGTAACGAACTTCTTGGTCTCCGAGACCAGGCGACGGATAAGCCTGGGGTCCTGGCCGCTGTCCACAGCCCGGGAGGTGGTGTAGACCATGGACCGGCTGGCGTCCAACAGCGTGGCCGCCTCGGCCACCTGAAAGCTCACCCCCTGAAATGTGCTCACCGGAGTACCGAAGGCCTTGCGCTTGCTGGTGTAGTCCGTGGCCACTTCCAGGCCCGGAGCGGCCGCCCCTATGGTCATGGCCGCGGTGCCCAGACGCTCCGGAATCATCATGGTGGTAAACACCGCATAGGCGTCATTCACCTGGCCCACGATATTGTCTTTAGGCACCCGCACGTCCCGAAACACCACCCGTCCGGCCCCGCCGCCGCGGCAGCCCATGAGCCCGTAGCGATACCCAGTTTCCACCCCCGGTCCCCGGTCCACAATAAAGCAGGTCAGAGACTTGTGCGCCTTGGCCTCGAAGTCCGTCTTGGCATAGACCAGAAAGTAGTCCGCGCCCTCGGCGCCCACAATGAACCGTTTCTGCCCGTTGAGCAGATAATGGTCCCCTTTGTCCTCGGCCCGGGTCGTTGTGCCGAAAAAGTCCGTGCCGCCCCTGGGCTCGGTCAGGCATTCCGCTGCAAACATTTCCCCCCGCAGCAGGGGCCGGACATATTTTTCCTTCTGCTCCTCTGTACCGTGCTGGACGATTGCGTCGCAGACCAGCTCCGCGCCCACCCCGAAGGTGCAGGCGAAGATATAACCCAAGACCCCGACTTCTTCCATGACCATGCAGGTCGAGGCCCAGTCCATGTCCCGGCCGCCCCACTTTTTCGGATACCGGCAGCCCATGAGGTTTCGCCGCCCGGCCTCCTGCAGGAACTCCTTGGGAAAGGTGATCCTGTCCGCATCCATGTCCAGGATCATCTCCCTGGGCACCCAGCGGACCAGCTCTCTGACCTCGTCTCGAAGCCTCTGTTGCTCCGGGGTCAAAAGATAGTCAAACATAGTCCTCCCAATGTCTTGTCCTTCCTTGGACGGAAAAATCCTGGCATCAGGCCCGAATTGACACCTCATGCCTTGGTTGTCGCAATATCCCCCCATCCCCCCTCAAGGGCTGTGCATGGCACACACTTGACACCGTGGGGCTATAACATGCTGAAAAAATGAGGTATCAGATTCACCATCCCAACCACCCCTGCCCCTCCTTGCAAAGGAGGGGAGTTAAGAAAATCGCGGCTGTCTGTGCGTTTTCTATCCGCAAATGTATGGATTATCGAAAACCGTAATCGCAGATTTAAGGCAAAATCAGACGGTTAAGATTCCCCTCCTTTGCAAGGAGGGGATAAAGGGGTGGTTGAACGATGACAAATACCTTATCCCACGGTTTACCTGGTTACATAGACCAAAGGTCTACGGCAAAGCCGTATGTAACTGGGTGTCATGTGTGTGCCATGCACAGCTCAAGGGGGACTGGGAAGAGATCAGTGACCGCTCTTATTCCGTGATCCGCTGTTTCTCTTTGATCCGGGCCTGTATGCATACGACCCCGCAAACCATCTTTGTCACCTTAAGCCGGAACTGCTTGCAGAAGGTCCCCCTTGAGGGGGGGATTCAGGGGGGTGTTATCTTCTGCTTTATGCAAGACATGCCACGATCTTAGACTGCGCCCCGCTCCCGCATCCCCCGGATCTCCGCCGGGGCATATCCCAGCTCCTGCAGAATCTTCTCCGTGTGCTCCCCGAATCCGGCCGGCCGGCTTCGCAGGCTACCCGGGGTCTCTGTCAGCTGTACCGGAATACCCAGGCTGGGGACCTCCCGGCCGTCATGATCCGCAAAATCAACCGCCATCCCTCGGGCCCGGAACTGAGGATGCCGCACGGCCTCCTCCAGGTTCTGTACTTTTTCCCAGCAGGCATCCAGATCACAGAGTTCTTCTTCCCACTGAGCCAGAGACTTGTGCCGAAAGATGTGCCTGAACTCGGCTTTCATCTCCTCCCGCCTGGAAGTGTCGAACTGCAGGGGGATGTACTCTTCTTTGCCCAGCCGAGTGCACAAAGCGGCCCAGAACTTAGGTTCCAGGGCTCCGATGCTGATGGCCCGTCCGTCAGCAGTCTCATAGGTGTTGTAGCAGGCATAGCGGTGGGCCAGCAGGAAATCCCCCCGCTTCGGACTTTCTCCGGTCTGGTTGTACTGATTGAGGACAAAGGGCAAAAGCCCCATGGCCGCATCGCTCATGGAGATATCCACATACTGACCGCTCCCGGTCTGTTCCCTGGCCAGCAGGGCCATAAGGATGCCCATGACCGCATTCATTCCCCCGGCCAGATCGGCAAGCTGCACTCCTGGAACCGTCGGCGGACCGTCCCGGGGACCAATCAGATCCAGAACTCCGGCCGCAGCGATATAATTGACGTCGTGTCCCGCCCGGTGCGCATACGGTCCATCCTGGCCATAGCCGGTGATGGAGCAGTAAACGAGCCCGGGGTTGATCTCCTGCATGGATTGATAGTCAATACCCAGCCTGGACGTGACCCCGGGGCGGAATCCCTCGATGAGCACATCTGCCTTGCGGACCAGACAGTGAAACGCATCCTGCCCGGCCTGAGACTTGAGATTGAGGGTCATATGCTCCTTGTTCCGGTACAGGGCGGAGATAAAAAAAGGGTCCTGGGCAAAGCGCCTGTCCTCGATTGCAATCACCCTGGCCCCGTGATCGGCCAGAATCATGGAACAGTACGGCCCGGGCAGCATCCGGGACACATCGATGACCGTTTTCCCGGTCAAGGACCCTTTTTCCAGCATGTATCCCTCCCTTATCAGCCCCGCCGGCGAGGCCTGCAAAACACCTACGAATCAGGCTCTTGGTGCGCAAGAATGCCCTTGGTATAAATATCCACGATGTGCTCCACGATTTCCTTGATGCTCAGGCCCTTGTCCGGCCGGTACCAGAAATACAGCCAGTGCACGGCACTGAATAAAGAAAAGGTGAGCACAGTCAGATTGCATTCCCGCAGGCGCCCCTCCTGCATCAGATTGTTCAGATATGCCCGCAGCTGATTCACGTTGGCCTTTTCAATGTCCAGGATGACCCGCTTTTTGTCCTCAGGCAGGGACTCGATGTCGTGAAGAAGTATCTTATTGAAGTTCTTATTCTGGAGATAGCTTGTGGTGTATTCCAGCAGGATATCCGTCAGCTGGTCCTTGATCGGGACATTCAGGTCCTGGTTCCGGCGGATCGCCTGCTGCAGACTGCTGTAGACGAGGTTGCCGGCGACGAGACACAGGGTGTAGAGCATTTCCTCTTTGTTGGTAAAGTGGTGGTACATGGCTGCCTTGCTGATCCCCACCCGTTCAGCGATCTCCCGCATGGACGATTTTTCGTATCCTTTTTCATAAAACAGCTCATGCGCCTCCCGCAAAATGATCCGGGCGGTTTCGTGCAGCTCCTCGTATTGTTCAGTGTTCATCGCGCCCCCTTGTGTCGTGTTGGTCATCAGCCTCGTATCTGGACCCAAAACACTGTTTACCTACTGGTAGGTCATCCTAGGGAGAAGCAATGAATCTTGTCAAGAATGAAGTCCTGAGCTACTGCTCCCTGAGCTCATTCATGGCCCAAAGTGGGCACACAGAAGAGACGGCAAACTCTAAAAATCCACAGGCTACATCGAAAAACCAATTCTTCTGACAGGAAGGCACAAGGCAGGTCCATGCATCAGGACAACAAATACACCATCTCCAGTGAAAAACCGGATATCGGGGTGGAGATCAAGGGCCGAAGGTTTGGATTCCAACGCCCGGCGGATCTGGAATCCCTGTGGGAGCAAATGGAAGCCCAGGACGGGGATCTGGAGGAACGCATCCCTTATTGGGTTGAACTCTGGCCGGCGTCCATTGTTCTGGCCGCATGGCTTTTGGATCACGAGCAGGTCATCGCCGGAGAGCGCTGCCTGGACCTGGGCTGCGGTCTGGGCCTGTGCACCAGGGCCGGGGCCGTCTGCGGCGCCGATGTCGTAGGCATCGACTACGAGCCGTCCGCCCTGCATTTTGCCCGCAAAAGCTGTCCGCCCCCCCATCCCCTGGCCTGGCTGGCCATGGACTGGAGGCACCCGTGTTTGAAAGCCCGGTCCTTTCCCTATATCTTCGGCGCGGACATCCTGTACGAGACGCGGTTTTTCGCTCCCCTGCTCGATCTGTGGGCCGAGCTCCTGGCCCCGGGGGGCACGATCTGGATCAGCGCACCAGACCGGCAGGTGACCCGTCCATTTTGGACCGAGCACCTGCCCCGGGCCGGATGGACAGCCCGATGCGTCCTGCAGGAAGAAGTGACCTTTCAGTCCTATCAGGGCATGCAGATCTCCCTGTGGGAAATCAGCTCACGATCTCGGTCCCGATCCCGGCCTGGGTAAAGAGCTCCAGAAGCAGGGAGTTCTCCTGCCGGCCGTCGATGATATGGGCCTTCTCCACCCCACCTTCCACTGCCTGCACGCAGCACTTCAGCTTGGGGATCATCCCCCCCTGTACAGTCCCGTTCTCAATGGCCTCCAGAACTTCACGCCGGGTCAAGGTGGAAAGGAGGTCCCCACTGGCGGCCAGGACCCCGGCTACATCGGTGAGCAGGATAAGCCGCTTGGCCCCCAGGGCGACAGCCACGGCCCCGGCCACGGAGTCGGCGTTGATGTTGTAGGTTTCCCCATCCTCATCCACGCCCACCGGGGCGATAATGGGGATGAACCGGTCCCGGTCCAGGGCCTTGATCACCTCCGTCCGGATCCTGACCACCTCTCCCACCCGGCCCAAATCGATAATCTCCGGGGGGGCATCCTTTTTGGAGACCACCATTTCCATCTTCCGGGCCTGAATCAGGCCCCCGTCTTTTCCGGACAGGCCAACAGCGGATCCGCCGTGCTGGTTGATCAGGTTGACGATATTCTTATTCACCCGGCCGACCAAGACCATCTCCACCACATCCATGGTCGCCTGGTCCGTCACCCGCAGGCCCTCCTTGAATTCGCTGCTGATCCCCAGCTGGGAGAGCATCTGCCCGATCTGCGGCCCTCCGCCGTGGACTATGACCGGATTGAGCCCGATATATTTCAACAGCACCACATTGAGCGCGAACTGCTTCTGCAGCTGCTCGTCCCGCATGGCATGGCCACCGTACTTGATGACCAGGGTCTGCCCGTAGAACTGTCGGATATAGGGCAGGGACTCCAGAAGGACATTGGCTTTGGCCATTTCATTATCGATGGTCACAGCTCCACCTCTCAGGGGGATTACAAAAAAAGGGCTCCTCAGAGGAGCCCTTTTTTTGCTATTTGGTTGTTTTCAAATCCTGCTGGATGCCTTTCAGCCATCCCCAAAAACAGGATTTTCTCAATTAAGCTAACTTAATCCGGCTGCCGGCGACAATTTAGGCAGCCATTTCCCGCCTTGCGGCCATGTCGAAGAGGACCCGTTCCCTGGACTTGTCCAGACCAAGGGCCTTGCGCCTCTTGTCGATGTGGGCCAGCATCTTCTTGGCCATCTCATACGGATCGGCAGCAAAGTCCCATGTCCCCAGTCCCTGGTCTTCCAGGCCGCTGAACAGAAGATCCTTGAACTTGGTATTGTCTGTAATCGGGAAGGTTGCGCCGAAAATGGTGTATACTCCGGAAGCCACAAAATAGTGCCCGATGCTGATGGCCTTCTCGCTCATCCACTCCGGAGCTGCACCGGCCGCCGGCAGGTCGGCGATGCTCTCGCCCAGCCCGCCTTCCTTGACCACTTCCGAGGTGGCGATCAGAATCCGGCTGTTGTCCACGCAGGATCCCAGCCCCAAAACCGGGGGACAGCCCACGGTTTCGCAGACTTCCTTCAGGCCGTCACCGGCCAGATGAGCGGCTTCCGGGGTGAGCAGCCCGGCCTTGGCCAGGGAGATCTGGGAGCAGCCTGTCTGCAGGACCAGGACGTCGTTCTTGATCAGCTCCTTGACCAGCTCAACGTGCACCCAGTCGTGCTTGACCCTGGGGTTGCAGCAGCCGACGACACCGGCGATGCCCCGGATGCGGCCGTTAATGATGTTGTCGTTCAGCGGCTTGTAAGAAGCCCGGAAGCTGCCGCCCAGCATGTACTGGATATACTCGTGGGAAAAGCCGTGAATGCCGGGATTGGAGATATTGGGGATCTCAACCTGGGCTGTCCGGTTCTTGTACCGGGCAATGGCCTTGACCACCACTTCGTCAGTGCATTCCCGGGGCTTGTCTTCCACCAGCTCAATGTGCTCCGCCCCTTCTATGTGGCAACGGGGGTTGGTGGTGAACAGATAGGAGTTGTAGCACTTGGCCACAGAGGACAGCCCCTGCTTGATGCACTGAACGTCCACAGCCATGGCGTCTACAGCGCCGGTGACCAGGATTGCCTCTGTGGACATGAAGTTTCCGGCATGGGGCACCCCGTGCCTGGACAGGACCTCAGCCCCGGAGCAGCACATCCCGACCAGGTTTATGCCTTTCGCTCCGGCTTCCTTCGCAGCTTCAATCAAAGCAGGGTCATTGACCGAGGCCAGCATGGACTCGAACATGTTCGGCTCGTGCCCATGCACGATCACGTTTACATAGTCTTCTTTCAGGCAGCCCATGTTCACGTCGGCCTGGACCGGGGTGGGAGTCCCGAACAGGATGTCCGAAATCTCGGTGGCCACCATGGATCCGCCCCAGCCGTCGGAGAGAGCGGTCCGGCTGCACTGCTTGACGATGTTTTCATAGTGCTGATCCACACCGATATGGGTCCGGTGCATGATTTCCATGATCTCCCGCATGGCGCCTCTGGGAACGATGCCCAGCTTGCGCCAGGTCTCCAGGGTCTTTTCCGGGACCCGGGAGACAAAGGGGATTTCCCCTTCCACCTGGGTATAGGTCCGCTCCAGCTCATGGTACAGGTCCATGGCAATGTCTTCCACCGACCTGCCTTCTGTCTCGATGCCCACAGACCGAGCGACCTGCTCCAGCTTTACAGTGTCCTTGATCTTGTAGTCCTTGATCTTGCCGTGAACCACTTCCCTGAACACATCCAGCATGCTCATGCCGTGGTCGGTATGCGCCGAAGCACCGGAGGCCACCATCCGGGCGAAATTTCGGGCCTGAATGGTATCGATTGTTGCCCCGCAGACCCCGACCTTGCTGTACGGATCCTTGGCATTCAGCCGGCACGGCCCCATGGAGCAGTGCTTGCAACAGGCAGAGTCCGCGCCGATTGGGCATGCCTTCATGCTCGCGGCCCGATCAAAAGCAGTCTCCACTCCGTCCCGTTTGGCCTTTTCCAGCATCTGCTCTGTGGCCTTGCAGATGGTCATATCCTTGGGCGTAATGCCTGAGGACTTGGATTCTGCTGCTTTTTTGTCCTTCTTTTCCACCGCAGCTTTCTTTTCCTTCTTTTCCATATGATCCTCCCTGTCATGGACGATTGAAGACTCTTCAGAAGGAAGGTGACGCCCAACCTGTCTAAAGCAGACCTGCTAATCTACTGATTTTTCTTAAAATTCGTGTTATTGTACGTGGAATGCACCTTTTTGTCAAGAAGAGAAAAACAAAATCTTTGAGGGTGTTAGCAACAAACAGGTGTTTTAACGCCTAACAGGTGTTCGCCGTCATGCCTTGACCGCACAAGCCGCCCCGGCCGGCTGCGGGCCTCGCGGTCTATTCCTCCTTCAAGGCCCTGGTCATGAGTTCCCGAACCGCGCTTCTGGGGTCTTTGTTAGCATAAAGCATACCATACACCTGGTCAGTGATCGGAAGCTCCACCCGGTTTTTGCGACCCAGCTCGTGCACCGCCTGGGTGGTTTTCACCCCCTCGGCCACAGCCTGCATGCTCTGGACTATGGAATCCAGACTTTCCCCTTGGCCGATGCGCAGCCCGACCTGCCGGTTCCGGCTCAAATCCCCGGTGCAGGTCAAAACCAGATCCCCCATCCCGGAAAGCCCCATGAAGGTCTGGGGCCTGGCCCCCAGGGCGACCCCCAGTCTGGACATCTCGGCCAAGCCTCTGGTGATCAAGGCCGCACGGGCATCGGTCCCGAACTCCAGACCGTCAGAAATACCGGTGGCAATGGCCATGACGTTTTTTAAGGCACCGCCAAGCTCTACCCCCCGATAGTCCTGGCTCAGATAGACCCGGAAATACTCTGTGGACAGCGCCTCCTGCAACCGCCCTCCCAGCTCCCTGTCCTCACAGCCCAGAGTCACGGCCGTGGGCAGCTGCTGGCTCACCTCCCGGGCAAAGGAAGGGCCGGAGAGAACCGCAAAGCTGGGCTGGAGGTGAGCCAGCTCCTGCCTGATCACTTCCGACATCGGGTGCAGGGATTCGATCTCAATCCCCTTGCTGCAGCAAACGATGACCGGGTTTAAGGGCAAGTACTCGCGCATCTGGCCCAAAACCCGGCGCAGAAACTGGCAGGGCACGGCCATGAGGATACAGCCGGCACCTTCCAAGGCCTCCTGCAGACTGGAGGTTGCGGTCAAGGCATCCGGGAGGGTGACCCCGGGCAGAAACCACTGATTCTCCCCGGTCTTCCGGATAATTGCGCTCAGCTCCTCTTCCCTGACCCACAGTGAGGTCGACATTCCTTTGCTCGCCAACAACCCGGCCAGGGTCGTGCCCCAGGAACCAGCTCCAACCACTGTTATCTTCATCGTTCACCCATACATGATACTACAAGTCCAGTCCATCAATCAGCATTTATTTTCTTGTTTTCAGATACCGGTAAGCGCCGGCGAGGTCAAGAATACGCTTTCATTGCCTTGCATAGGACAGCGGAAAAAGGTACAAACTGATCCAAGCGCTGCAAGCGGATATGCAGCTCGACCGGGACCCAGGACTTTTCAGGGATAAAGGCAGTTGGTTGTTATGCATTCCCAAACCGCGGCATCATTCGGGACCAGGGAGCAGGAGATCCTGCGCGAAGTGCAGGGAACACTGCCTGATTCCCCGGCTCCCTTTGCGAGCATCGCCCGGAAGCTGGACATCTCCGAGGAACAGGTCCTGGACCTGCTTCGGGAGCTCAAAGATCGGGGCGTCATCCGCAGGTTCGGGGCCACCCTTCGGCACCAGGAGGCTGGATACGACTGCAATGTGATGGTCGCCTGGCATGTCCCTTCTTCCAGGGACATGGAAGAGGTGAGCCGGATCATGTGCGCCCGGTCGGAGATCACCCACGTCTATCAGCGCCGGACCAGCCCTGAATGGCCCTTTGACCTGTACACCATGGTCCACGGCCGGAGTGAGGCCGACTGCCGGGAGGTGGTCAGAGAGCTTCAGGACCAGACCGGCCTGGAGCAGTGCGAGCTCCTGTTCAGCCACCAGGAGCTGAAAAAAACCTCCATGCAGTATTTTTAGCCCCCATGCCTGCGACGCCGCAGGCCCCACTAGCGTGAACAGCGATTTCGAGCCCTTCGCTTTTCCCAGGAACCTAAAAACGCATCATTTGCTCTAAGGAGATCTTCGGGCATGAATACCTCAGCAGAGCTCTTCTCCAAAGCCCAAAAACTCATTCCCGGCGGAGTGAACAGCCCGGTCCGGGCCTGCCGAAGCGTACACGCCGATCCCCTTTTCATTCGTCAAGGCAAGGGGAGTCACATATATTCCGAAGACGGCCAGGAATTCATCGATTATGTCATGTCCTGGGGGCCGCTTCTTTTGGGCCACTGCCGGGAAGAAGTTGTACAAGCCGCCCACAAGGCCGTTGACTTGGGTGCCAGCTTCGGTGCCCCATGCAGGGACGAGATATCCCTGGCCCAGCTGATTGTCGACGCCCTGCCCGGCGTGGACATGGTCCGGCTGGTCAACTCGGGCACAGAAGCGACCATGACCGCTCTGCGCCTGGCTCGGGCCGCAACCGGACGAAGTAAGGTACTGAAGTTCGTCGGCTGCTATCACGGTCACGTGGACAGCCTACTGGCCCAGGCCGGATCCGGCCTGGCCACCCTGTCCCTCCCTGGAACCCCTGGAGTGCCGGAACACACGGTTCAAGACACCCTGCTCGCCCCGTACAATGACCTGCAGGCGGTCCAGGACATCTTCGCCCGGCACGGATCCGATATATGCGCCGTTATCGTCGAACCTGTTGCCGGCAACATGGGCTGCGTCCCTCCGGATGCCGACTTTTTGCCCGGACTGCGCCGGATCACCCAGGAGCATGGAAGCCTCCTCATTTTTGACGAAGTCATCTCCGGCTTCCGTGTGGACTACGGCGGGGCCCAGACCAAGTACGGGGTCACTCCCGACCTGACCTGTCTGGGAAAGATCATCGGCGGCGGCTTTCCGGTGGGGGCTTTTGGCGGGAAAAAGGAGGTCATGGAGCACCTGGCGCCCTGCGGCGATACCTATCAGGCCGGAACCCTGGCCGGAAATCCCGTGGCCATGGCTGCCGGAACAGCCACCCTGTCCCTGCTTAGGCAAAGCGATTACAATTCCCTGGCAGACTGGACCCAAAGGCTGGCCGAAGAGCTTGCCGGGATCTTGACCTCGAAAGGGGTCCCCATCTCGGTCAACTGTGTGGGCTCCATCTTTACCCTCTTTTTCACCTCCACGCCGGTCAAGGACTTCGAAACTGCCAAAACCGTGGATACCGAGTCCTTCGCCCACTTTTACCGGCATATGCGCTCCCAGGGAATCTACCTCGCTCCGTCCAGCTTTGAGTGCACCTTTACCTCTTTTGCCCATACCGAACAGGATTTTGAACAGACCCTGGAAGCAGCCAGAAAGGTCAGCTTCCCCAACCTCTAACAGCGGTCCGCGGAGGACACGAATGCCCAAGCCCTTTTTCGTCAGCCTGTTCTCTTTTTGTCTCGGCCTGTGCCTTTTTTCCTTCCATCTCCAGGCCGCCTCTTTTGAACTGCCGGGCGAAATCATTATGGACCGGGCCGAAGGGCATGTGGACAATCCAATCTACACCCCGGTCCGCATGCCCCACAACTCCCACATCTCACTGGGATGCGAATCCTGCCACCACACGTGGGAGGACAAGTCCTCCGCCCCGCAGGCATGCACCTCATCCGGCTGCCATGACGTCCTCGGGGCAACCGGCCCGCAGATGCAGGAGGTCGACTCAGCCTTCAATGCCTATCATAACCGGGAAAGCAGCCGAAGCTGCATGGGATGCCATATCCAAAGGGAGCAGGCAGATGAGCCCTGCGGACCCGCCGCAAGCTGTACAGATTGTCACTCAAACCCCAAGCAATAAGACGAAGCCTTATGTCTACTTCTTCCCAGACCAAGGATCATTGGGACCAGGAGATCATAGACCTCACCGAGGTCGTGGAAGAGCCCGGACCTGAATCGCCCGCAGAGTCCCCGGAGGATCACAGCTCCAGCTGGCGAAACGGGCGGGAACAAGCCGGGGCGAGAGCCCAAGAGTCCGGATATAATCAAGATCCCGATGCTGAGGAAGATTTCGACTTTTCCGCTTTCATGTCTGGTCCGGGCCCGCACGATGAGCACACCGGGCACGACCCTGCCCCGGGCTCGCGTCCCGAATCCGGGCACCCCTCCTCAGCCGGCGGGCTTGACGATTTTGAGGACATAGAGGACTTGTTCCAAGAGCTGGAATTGGGGTTTTCTCCTGATCAGGCCGGGGCGCAAGGCTTAGAGGAATCCGGGACCCGGTCCCCTGAAGCCAAGGCTCTGCATGCCCTGGAGTCCAGGATCCAGCGGCTGGAAGAAGCTGTTCATTCCGGGAGCAGAGAATCGTGGAAGGACATTGAAAACCGGATCATGAGCCGCCTGGACGAGCTGGTCCAGGACCGGATGGACAAGGCCAGAGAGGCCCTGCTCCAGGAGATCCAATCCGCCCCCCACAAACAGGGTTCGGATTCCAATCAAGGCTCAGACCTGCGGGAACTGGCCCAAAAAGTTGAAGAGCTGAACAACTTCGCTGTGGGCCCGGAAACGGTCAGCGCCCTGAAAAACGAACTATGGACCGAGCTCAGCCATCGGATTGAAGAGACCGTGCCCCAGGCCGCAGCAAAGGTCATACGCGAAGAAATGCAGGCCTTGATGAACGAAGAGCAGGCTGCCTCCTCTGAACAGCCCGAGGAATAGGCGGGCCGGGGCAGCACCCATGCTGCAAGCAGAGCGCAAAAAAGGGGAGGTGCTTTCCGGTTTCTCCCCATTCCCGTCCGGAGCCTTTGTCTCATGGTGGGTCAAGGCCATTTCCCCTCCGGACGGGTTTTTTCCTCAACCGCCATTGGCTCGGATGCCCTGAACGCCGGGTCCTTTTAGATTCAGACAGGTTTTATATGGACAGCAAGCTGCAAAAAAACGCATTGCAAGTGACCAAAGAGATCATTGTCAAATTCATTGAGGTCGGGCGCATTTCCCCCAACAACTTTGAACAATTCTTCGCCCCGATTTACCAGGAAGTCCTGCGGACCATCACCTCTTCATCAGCCCCGGCCTCAGACCATGATTCCCCGGCAGAGCCTTGATCCTTCCCTCCAAACCCAGACCGGCAAGGCCGTGGGGGATATGTTCGGCCGTATTGCTCCGGTCTATGATCTGCTCAACAGGTGCCTGAGCCTGGGTCTGGACATCTCCTGGCGCAAGGCCCTGGTCCAGGCCGCAGCCCCTCCGTCCGGCGGGCGGGTTCTGGACCTGGCCGCCGGGACCCTGGACGTTGCCGCCATGCTGCAGGCCTCCCGCCCCCGGCTAAGCGTCCTGGCCGCGGACATCTCCCTGCCCATGCTCATGCGCGGCAGATCCAAAAACAGACAGGGGAAAATCTTGCCCCTGGGCGCCGACGCCCGGCGTCTGCCCCTTCCCGACGCCAGCGTGGACCGGGTGACCATCGCCTTTGGCCTGCGCAATATCCGGCCCAGGGAAAACGCGTATGCCGAGATCCAAAGGGTGCTCACCCCTGGGGGCAGGCTCTGTATTTTGGAGTTTGGATCAGGGGGACAGCGCATACTGGGCGGGCTGTACAACCTCTATCTCACCCGCTTCCTGCCGGCCCTGGGCCGGCTCATCTCCCGGGACAGACAGGCGTACACCTATCTGGCCCGGACCATCTGCGAGTTTCCCACCGCCCCGGCCCTGGAAGCTGAGATGCGCACAGCCGGTTTCTCCTGGGTGACCGGACTCCCTCTGAGCTCCGGCATCGTCTGGCTGCATACAGCGGGCGTCTGATCCAGCGCACATCTCTGCCCGGTCTGCTGCCCGAATAAGCAGCCCGCTTGCCGTGGCCGCGCTGTTCTCCTCTTATGCCCAAAACCGGCCCAGATAGACCAAAGCCAGCCCGGCCACAAGAGCCGCCACTCCCATCAGCCGGAGAACAAAAGGAGGCTGGTTGAGAAGGGACTGCAGGACAGAGGGCATCCGTTCGGCAAAAAGAAAATACGGCAGGCCCTCCAGGATAAACGCCAGCCCCAGGGCAGTGAGCAAGAAGTGCACATCAAAAGACATGGTGCAGGATCAGACCTTGTTTATTCGTGGTGGTTAAGGCATCGGGCATACCTGAGTTTCCAGATGCTGCCGCATTGCCTGTAACATTGTGAAGTTTGCCGGATGGTTTGGATGCATCACGCCTAAGGCTACAGCGACGTTTTGCTGTAACTCATTGATTTCTTGTTTATCGCTTTTTCTGCGTGGGAACTCTTTTGCACGCTCCGGCGTCCAGAAAGAGTCCGCGGGAGCGGTCAGGAAGGCCCCCACGCAGAGCATGGGAGCTAGCGGAATCAGGTCATTGCATCCCCGGACCCAAACTGTGCAGAGGGCAGGACCGCGGCTTTGCCCCGGAGGACAGATCCTGCCAGGGTCATCCCCGAGCCCCGTGCACCAAGGACCAGACCTGCACCCCGAGCCAATCCACAACCAAGGCTGGGGTGGTCTGCAGATTCAGGGCCTGATGGGCCTTATCCAGGACACGGTCGACCCTGGACAGCCCCTCGGCATCCAGGTTCTGGGCCAGAAAAACGGACATCTCCCCGGAATTTTCGCCCTGCATCGCCGACAGCAGCCTGCGCTGGCAGGCGGTGACCACTTCATGAGCCAGATTCCTGGTGACCTCCCCCTTTTTGGACGTCAGCTCAAAAAGCCCCCGGCCGGTGCGCCAGAATTGGATCAGGCGCTGTTCCCAGGCCTGAAGATGCTCCTGCGAACCACCCTCCCCCGCGGACCAGCTCAGGGTCAGAACCAGACTTCTGGAGACCAGGGTGGGCAAAAGCCATGACCGGAGAGGGGCCAGGAGGACAAAGACATTCCCGGGCTGAGGCTCTTCCATGGCCTTGAGCAGGCTGTTGGCCGCCGAGGGGGTCATCTCCTGGGCCTCATGGATAACGATAACCCGCATGGCCCCATGATCCGGAGGCTGGCCCATGATGGTCCGCACCTCCCGGACCTGCCCTATTTTGATCGCCTCTTCAGTCCCGGTGAACACATGCAGATCGCGAAAACCCCGGCCCTGGATCAGGCGGCAGACCGAGCAGGTCAGGCATGGCGGGGCATGGTCCGGACAATTGAGCAAGGCGGCCCAATACAGACCCAACCCCAGCCGTTCCTCCGCGCAGCCTCCTTCCAGGAGGAGGACCTGGGGGGGCTGACCGACCAGCTTGTGGAGCAGGGAGACGACCCTGTCCTGCCCCTCTGGCCTGGACAGACCGGCAGGCAGCTTTTCGGACTGGACATCCTTGGGTGCAGATTTTCGGGCCATTGTGCGTCCTCATCCCTTGGCCGCGCCGTCCGGGACACTTCCCCAGCCATCGGTGAAAGCCGTCCAGCTCCCCTCCGGCATGCGCAGAACCATTCACGTAATGAAGGGCAAAAGACGGGTTGCCTTTTGCCCCCTGCATATGGGCGGGGACGCTCATCCCCGCTCCTCTCCTGCTCCCTGCAGCGGCCTCACCGGACCAGGGTCTGCTCCCGATCCGGACCCACGGAAATGATGCCCACCTTCACCCCCAGTTCCTGCTCAATGCACCGGATATATTCCTGGGCGGCGGCCGGCAGAGCGGCAAAGGAACGGATCTCGGAGATATCCTCTTCCCAGCCGGGCAGGGTCTCGTAAACAGGATCCACCTGGCTGAGCCCATTTTCCATCTGGGGCGGGAAGGCCAGACGTCCCTCTGTTGATTCATAGCCGGTGCAGACCCGGATTTGGGGCAGGCCGCTGAGCACGTCCAGCTTGGTCAGGGCGATCTCCTGCGGGGCGTTCAGCCGGCAGGACTCGCGCAGCACAACCAGATCCAGCCATCCGCACCTGCGGGCCCGGCCGGTAGTGGCTCCGAACTCCGCCCCCTGGGTCTGCAAATGTCTGCCGGTCTCGTCGTCCAGCTCTGTGGGAAAAGGTCCCGCTCCCACCCGGGTGGTATAGGCCTTGACCACGGCCACCACCTTGTGCAGGGCGGACGGTCCGCACCCGCTTCCTGCCGAAGCGTTTCCAGCCAGGGTGTTGGACGACGTAACGTAGGGGTAGGTTCCGTGATCGATATCCAGATGGGTTCCTTGCGCCCCTTCGAACAGCACCGGCTTGCCGGCGTGGTGGACGGAGGCAATCTCTGCCGATATATCGGCCAGATAGGGCTTGAGCCGTTCAGTCCACGGCTGTATGGCCTCCCACATGTCCTTGACCTTGACCGGGGGCTGATCAAAGTAATGCTGGAAAAGGACGTTCTTTTCCTCCACAGCCTTCTCCATCTTGGCCAGCATGAGCTGCGGCTTGAGCACATCCGCCGCCCGGATCCCTGTTCGGGCCACCTTGTCTTCATAGGCCGGGCCGATTCCCCGACCGGTGGTCCCTATCTTGTCCGGCCCCTTCTTCTTCTCCTCCCTGGCCGAATCCAGAAGCTTGTGGTACGGCATTATCAAATGCGTCTTCCGGCTGATCTTCAGGCTGGAAGGCCCAACCTGAACCCCCAAGCTGTTCAGACCATCCAGCTCCCGGCAAAAGACCTCCGGATCCAAGACCACACCGTTGCCGATGAGACACAGCTTGTCCGGATGCAAGATGCCGGATGGGATCAGGTGCAGGACCACCTTGTGTCC
The DNA here is from genome assembly GCF_000620765.1 of Desulfovermiculus halophilus DSM 18834. Taxonomy (NCBI): domain Bacteria; kingdom Pseudomonadati; phylum Thermodesulfobacteriota; class Desulfovibrionia; order Desulfovibrionales; family Desulfohalobiaceae; genus Desulfovermiculus; species Desulfovermiculus halophilus. The sequence goes on along the minus strand of NZ_JIAK01000005.1, from coordinate 45,840 downwards.
CTTGACCACAAGAGTGTGTCCGGCATTGTTCCCGCCTTGAAAACGAACAATGACCTCCACCTTCTCAGTGAGCAGATCCACGATCTTGCCTTTTCCCTCATCTCCCCACTGTGCGCCAACAACCACCACGTTCTCGGCCATGAATTTCTCCTTCGTTCTCAGCTGTGCCCCGAATATCGCAATGCGGGCAAGAAGTATTGCCCTCTATGCACGCGCCGCTGCTGGACGAAAGCAGCGCGGACAGGATATTTCCATTTGCCGATCCAGCCTGTCCATGCCCCAGGCGCATACAAAAGGAGACGGAAAAAGCTGTTCTCCTCCCCCTCTGTCCAAGCCGGCAGTCATGAGTTCCTCCGAGGATGAAACTGGATCACCTTTCCTCGTTCAGAACCTGAGGGCTGCTCCTCGTTCTCCTGGAAGGGCTGTTCGACCTGCTCCGGAGCCGCTTCCCCACCATCCGGGCCTGCCTGCTTTTGAGCGGCCCACAGGTCGTTGAACAGCTGATTCTTCCACCGCACGGTCTGGATCAGCCCGAAGATAATGCAGGCCTCCTCCCAGCTGAGGGTTGGTTCGAACTGTTTGACCCGGCTGTGATATGTATCCCACAAAGCCATCAGCGAAGCCTCGTCCATTGAGACCAGCTGCCTGGCGATTTTTTGCAGCATGGCTTCCAAATTCGCGCCCTCCTTTATTTCAGATCTGCCTGTCCCCGCGTATTCATTCAGGGGGCCTTCCCCAACGGGCTCAGCCCCGCGAAAGCTTCAGGCATGCAGGCTGGAGACAAACCCTGTGCGGAAATTCGCTCAAACCATCATAGCCTGCAAAATTGCCACTGTTCAAGGGTTGTGCTAGAGGTTTTTTCTTGCCGTTACGATTTGGCCCGACTTTTGTCCATTGCCAACCAGCAAGGGAGGTTGCAGATATGACCGACATCAAGACCATGTATCATTCCCTGCAGGACGATCCGTTCCCCCGGGAGCTGCATCTGACCATCGGGGACCGGGAACTGGTCTTAAAGAAAAGAACCTGGACCATCTCCGGCGAGGAAAAGGGCCTGCGCTATGGAGAAAACCCGGATCAGCCCGCAGCCCTGTATGAGCTGGATCAGGGCACTCTTGAGCTGGGCGGGGTCAGCTTTCGCTCCCCCGGGCAGGGCCTTGTCTCCTCCCTGATGTCCGAGCAGATGATCCAGTCCGGCAAGCATCCTGGAAAGATCAACCTGACGGATGTGGACAATGGGATCAACATCTTACAGTACTTAAGCGCCAAGCCGGCGGCAGTGATCCTCAAGCACAACAACCCCTGCGGCGCGGCCTGGTCCGATCAGGGGATCCAGGAAGCGGTCTCCAAGGCCTACTGGTCTGACCGGATCGCCGCCTTCGGAGGAACCGTGGTGGTCAACATGCCCTTGAACCAGGAAAGCGCGGAATTCATCAACGACCCCTATTTCGAGGTTGTTGCCGCTCCGGACTTTGAGCCTGGAGTCGTGGACATCCTCAAGAAGCGGAAGAATCTCCGCATCCTGCAGATCCCCGGTCTGGCCCAGCTGAAGACCCTGCTGAACACCCCTTTCCTGGACATCAAATCCCTGGTGGACGGTGGAATCATAACCCAATTCTCATTCCGCAATCGCATTCTGTCCACCGGAGACTGGATACCGGCCCAGACCGAGACCAAGGACGGCACCGTCCTCATGGCCCGCCAACCCACGGCAGCGGAAAGCGACGACCTCCTTTTCGCCTGGGCGGTGGAAGCCGGCGTTACATCCAACTCGGTCATCTTCGCCAAGAACGGGGCGACTGTGGCTATCGGCACCGGGGAACAGGACCGGGTGGGGTGCGTTGATCTGACCATCTACAAGGCCAGAACCAAGTATGCGGATGTCCTGGCCTTCAAGGAAACCGGACTGTCCATCTATCAGTTGCGTCAAAAGGCCAAGTCCGAGGCGGCGGCCGCGGAGCAGCTGCAGGCCATCGAAGCCAGGACGGAGTCGGAGAAATATGGGCTGCGGGATTCGGTCCTGGTCTCCGACGGATTCTTTCCCTTCCGGGACGGAGTGGATCTGGCCATCGACCACGGGGTGACCGCAGTCGCCCAGCCCGGCGGCTCCTTGAACGACGCCGAGGTCATTACAGCCGTGAATCAGGCCGATCCCCAGGTGGCCATGGTCTTCACCGGCCAACGCTCCTTCAAGCATTAATCATCGCCATGCCCAGAGCAATCTGAGCACAACACTCCGGCCAGGGGCCGTGGTATAACCGCCAAGGCCAGTACATGAGTTCGATTTCCAGCCCAGTCTCAGCCCACTGCGTGATTGAATACCTGCAGGACAACCAGCCCGTGCTGGGCTGTGTCCTGGAGGAAAGCGGCAAGCACGTGCGGATCATCAATGTCAACAAAAGGGTCATGAAGCTCTCCCTGTCCCGGATACTGCCCTGGACCGGACCCAAGCTGCCCATAGGCAGCTCACGACAGGACGTCCTGGACGTTCTGGAGACCAGGCACAAAAAACGCCTTGAGCACCAGGATGCTATCGATGCCGTCGAGCTCTGGGAGCTCACCCACCCGGAGGTGGAGGCGGAAAGCGCGGAGTGGCTCGCCGGACTGATCTGGCCGGAGCCTAATCCGGATCAGATTGCGGCCCTGGGCCGGACCCTCTTGCAACACAAGGCCTATTTCAAGTTCCAGCCTCCCAAATTCCTGGTCTACGATCCGGCCAAGGTGGACGCCAACCTGGCGGCAATGGAGGCCAACCGCCGCCGGCAAATGCTGGTCACCCAGGGGCAGGAGTTTCTCAAGGCCCTGTGGAAACACCACACCTCCAAGCAGGCGCCCAAGCCCCCGGAGCCCGACCCCGAAGTCGCCGCAGAGCTCAAGCAGCTGCTTCTGCGCAGCATGTCCGACCCGGAGCACAAGGAGATGGGAGGACTGTGGACCGAAGTCCGCCGCGGCCTCCCGGAACACGAGCATCTGCCCCTGCTTCTGGCTCAGGCCTGGGGCCTGGTTCCGGCCCATTATAATGTTCTTTTGGATCAGATCGGCTATGCCTGGGGAGATGCCTGGAGCGCAAATCACCGAAAGGAGATAGCCCGCCAGCAGGAGCTCTGGGAAAGCCTGCGGCGCCCTGCGGAAGACCTCCCTTTGATCAGCATCGATTCCGCCAGCACACTGGACATGGACGACGCCTTCTGGGTGGAAAAGGATTGCCAGGGCCGGTACCGTCTGACCCTGGCCCTGGCCTGGCCTGGTCTGACCTGGGACTTTGGATCTGAGCTGGACATGGAAGTGGCCCAGCGTATGAGCAGCCTGTACCTCCCGGAGGGCACCTCCCACCTCCTGCCCGAGGCCCTTGGCATCTCTCTGTACAGCCTGGAGGCGGACAAGAGCACCTCGGCCTTCGTGATCCAGATGACCCTGGATTCCACGGGGGGACTTCTGGACACGGAGCTGCACTGCACCTGGGTCCGGCCCAGGGCAAACCTGACCTACGACCAGGCCGAAGCCCTGCTTGATTCTGACCCGGAGGCCCACAACCTGGACCAAGCTTGGGCTCTGGCCGAGAGTCTCCGCGCGCGGCGCATCGAGCAGGGAGCTGTCATCCTGGACCAGTCCGATCCCATTCTGCGGGTGACATCCGAGGACAATGGCCCGGAGGTCCACCTGGCCCCTCCGGCCTCTACCCCCAGGGCCCAGCTCATCGTCAGCGAGTTCATGATTCAGGTCAATACGGCTCTGGCCCATTGGGCCCAGGAGCAGCACATCCCCCTGCTCCACAGGACCCAGGACATCCGACTGCCCAAGAACCTGGCCGGAGTATGGGATGATCCGGTGGATATCTACCAGGCCATGCGGGGCATGAGCAGCTCCAAGCTGGAAATCCAGCCCCAGCCCCATGCCAGCCTCGGGGTCCGGGCCTATGCCCCTGTCTCCTCCGCGCTGCGCAGATACCCGGACCTGATGAACCTGAGTCAACTGGCGGCCTATCTCTTTGATGGACGTCCCCTGTGGACCCAGGAGGAACTCAACGCCGTCCTCCCGGGGCTGAATGCCAGGGCCAAGGCCGTGGGCAAGGTTCAGCGCTACCGGACTAGGTACTGGAAGTTGCTTTATTTCCAAAGGTGGTGTAAGGAGTGGACGTGGTTAGGGATAGTTGTGGCTGAAGAGGGGCAGCATGTAGTGGTCTGCCTTCCTCGGGAGCAGCTTTTCCTTCGCGGCTCGAAACAGCTCTTCGGGGACAAGATCATCCCTGGAACGCGCTATCAGCTTGAATTGGGCAAAATCGATCCCCTCAACAACGACATCAAAATCATCAAGGCGAGGGAGGAAGAATGAACATCGTGATCGCAGGATTGGGCTGGCTCCTTGTGGTCTATCTTATAGGCTCCATCCCCTTTGGCCTGCTGGTTTCCAGACTGGCCAACGGGATAGACCCCAGGCTGACCGGCAGCAAAAGCACCGGGGCCACCAATGTGGCCCGCACATGCGGAACAGGCTACGGAATCCTGACCTTTGTCCTTGACGCGGCCAAAGGGTTGATCCCCATGCTCCTGGCCATGGGCATCAACAATTCAGCGGCCCTTTTGACCCTCACCGGCGTCGCCGTCCTTTTGGGCCACCTGTACTCCGTCTTTCTCAACGGCCGCGGGGGGAAAGGCGTGGCCACGACGATCGGCGTCTTCCTGGCCCTGACCCCAACCCCCCTGTTCTGGGCCGTTGTGGTCTGCCTTGCGCTCATCTGGGCCACTGGTTTCGTCTCCATCGGCTCCCTGGCACTGGTCACCGTTCTGCCGCTGTTTATCCTTCTGGCCGGCTCCTTTTCCTATCTCATCCTCAGTCTTCTGGTCCTGTTTTTGGTGTATGCCAAACACAGGGACAACATCCTGCGGGTGGCCCGGGGAGAGGAAAACCCCTGGCAGCGGAAGGATTACGCAGTCACCTGCTAAAGGGAGCACCCTCTTTTCCATTCCCCTCTGTGCACTCGGGGAGAGGACACCCGCGCCGCTTGGCAAGCGGCACCGAGCCTGCACCAGGCCACCCATTGCGCCCTCAGGGTGCATACACCTTCCCAGCTCGGGATGCCCTTACCTGAAGAACTCTTTCCCAGCCTGCCGCTGACGGCTCTCTGCTTTCAGCCGGCAGGCTGGTCTTCCGGCCGCATGTACTGACAAAGGATGCGGCCGGATTCTATGAGCCGAGGTCGGCATGCACTGCACCATCAACGAATTCTCCGCTTCAGCTGTCCACGCCGGCAGCCTCCTCTTGCTTTCGTCTCAGCATCAGCCAGGGATTGATCCAGGGCATATCTTCAGCCCGGAACTCCCGGATTCCATCCCTGTCGGTGCCATCATGTCCCCTCCCGGCCGTGAGGCATGGTTTCAGGTCCATGGGCACTGCTGGATGCCGGGACACCCCGGAACGGACGGACTATGGGTAAGGGCCAAACGGGATGTGTCGGCCACAGAGCTGCCGCGCAGACTGCAGATCGTCAAATCCGGGGTCAGTCTGGCCTGGGTCACTCTCAGCGATTCCGGTGCAGCCGGAAAACGCAACGACTCCAGCGGCCCTCGGATCCCGGAGATGATCTCCAAACACCTTCCCCTCTGCCTCAGTCGAGGGTTTATCCTCAGGGATGACGCCGGCTCGCTGCAAAGCCTGCTCACCCACCTGGCTCTCTGCGAAGGGTTCGACTTGATCGTCACCACCGGGGGCACCGGGGTGGCCCCACGGGATATCACCCCTGAGGTGACTGCCGGACTGGTGCACAAACGACTGCCTGGCTTTGAGCAGGCTATGATGCAGGCATCCCTGGCCGCCACCCCCCGGGCGGCGATCTCCAGGGCCGTAGCCGGCATTCTGGGTTCCAGTCTGATTATCAACCTTCCCGGAAGCCCCAAGGGGGTGCGCGAAAACCTGGCCCCCCTGCTGCCTGCTCTGGATCACACCCTGGACAAGATCCACGGAGACCCGGCGGATTGCGGCCGGGAAACCGACGGCCCAACCCTCTGATCGCCTCGGGGTATGCTCCTTCCCAGCCGTCATAGCACAAAAGATCCTGAACACATGGCTGTTCGGGTCTGTCTGGCCCGCCTCGTTTTCCTGGTGGTTCTCCTTCTCCCCCTGGGTCTGACCTGGCTGGCTACTCCAGGAGAACGCATTTCCGGTGCAGCTCCGGCGCCGAGTTATCAGCTTTTCCTTGTGGCCGGATTCTCGCTGACCATTTTGTTTCTCCTGCTCCGAAACCGGTTTTCCAACCGGATCCTCTTCTTTTGGGTCCAGCTGGGAGCAGACCTGGCCCTGACCTTTTTTTTGATCCTGATCACCGGAGGTCTGAAGAGCAATTTCGCCTTCATCGGCCTGGCCCTGCTCTTTCTCTACGGCCGCACCCTGGGCATGCATGCGGCCAACGTCGTGGCTGCCTGCCTGGCCCTGCTCTATCTGGTCCTGGCCGTTTTGCAGACCACCCAGGTCAGTCTGCCCATGGCCTTGCATGAAGCCTCCCTGTACGCTTCCCTGCACGTCTTGTCCCTGGCCCTCATGCTCCTCCTGGTCCAGATGAACTCCAGACGGATGCAGCATCTGCTCCAGGAAATGACTGAAACGGAGATGCATCTCCGCCGCTCGGAAGCCCTCAAGCGCAAGGTCCTGGACTGGATGCCCAGCGGCCTCTTGGTCCTGGACCCCACTGGGCGCATCTCAACCATCAACCCCCAGGCCCTGGCCTGGGCCCCGTTTGAAGATATTCGGCAGGCCGTATCCCGCTCAGTGGCCGAGATCTTTCCCGGCCTGCATACCCTGTGGGCGGCATGGGACGGGCAGACCCCCCTGCGATCCGAGTTCACCCACAGGGAGCGGCTCTTTGGGGCCACCCTGACCCGGCTGCCCGAGGCCCGAGGATCCCTGATCCTGTTCACCGACATCACCCGAATCAAGGAACTGGAAGCTCAGGTCAAGGAAATGGAGAAGATGGCCGCGGTGGGAGAGCTGGCCGCAGGTCTGGCCCACGAAATCAAGAACCCCTTGTCCGGGATCAAGACCAGCCTGCAGCTTTTGCCCTCATCCAGGCTGTCCGAAGACAAGCGCCGGCGTCTCTACCGAATCGTGGAAGACGATGTTCAGCGCCTGAACCACCTGCTGACCAATTTCCTGGCCTTTGCCCGGCCCAAGGAGGCCAGGGCCCAGAAAATCAACCTGGCTCAATCCGTCCATTCCTGCCTGTTCACCCTGCAGTCCGAGTTTGCCCATGTCCAGTTTGCAGCAGGAGCCGAGCTGGACTCCAAAACCTGGACCTGGGATCCGGACCACTTGCATCAAGTCCTGCTCAATCTGCTCATCAATGCGGCTCAGGCGGCTTCGGAGAACGAACACCCCAGGGTGGAGATCAGGTGGGGGGAAGGTCGGGACACAGAGTATATTGCTATAGCAGACAATGGGCCCGGCCTGGACCCCACGATTGCAGACCGCCTTTTCGATCCGTTTTCCACAACCAAGGCCGAGGGGTCCGGCTTGGGCCTGTCCATCGCCCAGCGCCTGGCCCATCAGAACCAGGCCAATATCAGCTTCACCCGGAACACAGAATGGGCATCCGGGGTCACGGCCCTGATCAGCACCCGGCACCCCTCCGGACCAGGACAAGATTCGTCATCACCCCAACATCCCGGTGTTCAGTCTCCATGACCACATACACAGCAGATCTGCACATCCATTCCCGGTATTCCCGGGCCACGAGCAAGGCCCTGTCCGTTCCCCGCCTGGCCGCCTGGGCCGGGGTCAAGGGAGTGGACGTCCTGGCCGCCAGTGACGTCACCCACCCCGCATGGCTTCAGGAAATCGAGACCCATCTGGAGGAAAACGGCGACGGCCTTCTCCGGCTCAAGGATCCGTCCTGCAGGGCCCCGGAGATCCCCTGGCTCGACCCCGGGGCCCTGCCCAAGGCCCCGCTGTTCATCCTGGGCACCGAGATCAGCTCCATCTACAAAAGTCAAGGCCAGGTCCGCAAGATACACAACCTGGTCTTCTTTTCCTCCCTGGACCGGGTCCGTGCCTTCAACCGCCGCTTGAGTCAGGTCGGCAACCTGGAGTCCGACGGCCGCCCCATCCTGGGCCTGGACAGCCGGGACCTGCTGGAGATGGTTCTGGAGACGGACCCCCTGGGGTTTCTGATCCCGGCCCACATCTGGACCCCCTGGTTCTCCTTGTTCGGATCCAAGTCCGGCTTTAACCGCCTGTCCGACTGCTATAAGGATCTCAGCGGGCACATCTTCGCCCTGGAAACCGGGCTCTCCTCCGATCCGGAAATGAACTGGCTGTGGAGTGATCTGGACGCCTACACCCTGGTTTCCAATTCCGACGCCCACTCCGGAGAGAAGCTGGCCCGGGAGGCCAATCTCTTTTCCGGTCACCCCAGCTATGAACATATCCTCCACGCCCTGCAGGGCGGAAGCGAAACCCAGCGCTTCCTGGGCTCCATCGAGTTCTTTCCCGAAGAGGGCAAGTATCACCTGGATGGACACCGAAAGTGCGGGGTTGTCCTGGATCCCAGGGAAACGGCCAGATTGGGGGGGACGTGTCCAGTCTGCGGCGGGAAGCTCACCGTAGGGGTCCTCAGCAGGGTCCTGGACTTGGCCGATCGGAACACAGCCCGGCAGCCGAAGACCGCCCCGGGCTTCACCTCCCTGATCCCCCTGCCGGAAGTGCTCGCCGAGATCCTGGACAAGGGCCCCAAGACAAAGGCGGTTACTTCAGTCTATGCCCAGTTGATCCGGGCCTTCGGTTCCGAGCTGGACATCCTGCGCAAGGCCCCTGAGGAAGACCTGAAGCCCTATTCACCTCTTTTGGCTGAAGGGATCTCCCGGATGCGACGGAAAGAAGTGCACCGCAAGTCCGGATTTGACGGCGAGTTCGGACGGATTTCGGTTTTCGCCCCCCAGGAGCGCAGCCGGTTGACCCAGGGCAGTTTTGTCAGTCCCGGCATGCAGCCCCCACCTTCCCAGGCCGGGGTGAATACGCACCCAGCAGGAGATATCCCCTCCGCGGAGGAGCCGGCATCGCCAGCATCACATCCATCCCCCAGTCTGAACACCGAACAGCAGCGGGCAGTGCGCAGTGGCCCCCATCCGGTTCTGGTTCTGGCCGGACCGGGCACCGGAAAGACAAAGACCCTCATCGGCCGGGTGGAGCACCTGCTGGGCCGGGGGGAGGATCCGTCCGCGATCCTCATCGTCACCTTTACCCGGGCTGCGGCCAGGGAGCTTCGGGAACGCCTTCAGAGCCGGCTTCCCGCCGGGACGGAAGTTCCCCGGGCCGACACCCTGCATGCCCTGGCCTTTGCCCAGTGGAAAGACAGCCGCGGACAACCCCCTATCCTCATGTCCGAACCCGAGTCCAGAGAGGCATTTGCCCGTGCCCTTCCAGACATCGACCCAGCCGAACGCTCCGCGGCCTGGGACCAGCTGGCCAGAGCCAGAGAACAGATGCAGGTGCCCGCAAGGCTTGAGCCCCACCTCCAGGCCTTTGACCGGTTCAAGACCCAGCTGGGGCTGGCCGACTACACCGATCTGCTGACCGCCTGGCTGGACCAGCTGCGTGCTGGAACTCCCGGGACCCCCTGCTCCCATGTCCTGGTGGACGAAATCCAGGATCTCTCAGTGCTGCAGGGGGAGATCATCAGATACCTGACCCCCGAGGCCGGAACCGGATTCTTCGGCATCGGGGATCCCGATCAGTCCATCTACGGCTTCCGTGGAGCCATGGGCGATGTGGCCGAATGTTTCGGCCGCCACTGGCCGAGCCTGGAAACCATCCCCCTGCACCGCAATTACCGCTCCAGCCAAACCATCCTTGACTTCAGCTCCAGGCTCGGCTCAGGGACGGCCCTGCGGGCCCACAAGGCCGGGGGACCGGGGCGCTTGACCTGGTACCAGGCCCAAAGCGGCCTCCAGGAGGCCCACTGGATCGCCCGGACCATCAAAGAGCTGATCGGGGGCACCGGGCATCAGCAGGCAGACCGGTCCGGGACAGAGCATCTGGCCCCTGGAGACATCGCCGTTCTGGTGCGGATCAAGGCACTCATCCCTCCTGTCCACAAGGTCCTGCACGAACAGGGCATCCCCTGCACTGTGCCTGAATCCACCCCTTTCTGGGAAGACGAGCGCATCCAGCCCATCCTGCGTTCAGTCTCCCGTTTTCTCGGACTCCCTGTGGACCAGGGAAAAGAGATCCTGGACTGCCCGGACCGGATCATAGCCCAAGGTCCGCGGAAAATTGCCGAGTTCTCTGCCCGGCGGCCCGACACCAATCAGCTGATGTGGACCAGCAGGCCCTTCAAGGACTTGTGTACAGCCTACGCCAGCCATGGGGACTGGAACAGCCTTATGGCCTGGATACATCTGGAGGCCGAATCGGCCCATATCCGGCAACAGGCCCAAAACGTCCGCTTGCTTACCCTGCACGGATCCAAAGGTCTGGAATTCGAAGCCGTTTTCCTGCCTGCCCTGGAGCAGGGCATTCTGCCTTTCTCCGGAGCGGACCTGTATCCCGGGAAAAAGCAGGGAGCCGGGCTGAAGCCGGATATTGAGGAGGAAAAACGTCTTTTCTTCGTGGGCCTGACCCGGGCCCAAAGCCGGCTGTACCTAAGCTGCGCCCAGCGCAGAAAGATAGGCCGGTTTCCGGTCCGCCTCCACCCCAGCCCACTCCTGTCCGGCTTGGACTGGACCCAGGTGGCCAAGGTGCACACAGTGGCCCGGACCAGGAAGCGGGAAAAACAGCTGTCCCTACTGGACGGACTGGAGTAGACCGCCATGTGCTCATCACAAGGCTCCTCAGTCCTCGCCTCCTGTCCCTGGAAAATCGCGGCCCCGTCCTTTATCTGGCCGTGCAGAGTGGGCCAGAACTGCCGGCGGCTCCAGGGCCTGGTGGACGAGGCGGCATTGGTGTTCTTTCAAACCCGGGGCTGCCTGGAATACAATGCCCACGACCTCCCCCCCTGGATGGCCGAGCTCGATCTGTCCTACCACATGCATCTCCCCCTGGACCTGCCCTGGGAAGCGGGAGGAGAAGCCGTTGCGGACACTGCGGCCGTCCTGGCGGACAAGGCTGCCTTTTGCCGTCCAAAACGATTCGTCCTCCATCCCCCGCAGGATCCGGAGACTTTTTTATGCTTTCACCGCCGCTGGTGCTCCCTGGGATTTTCCAGCCACAGCCTGCTGGTGGAAAATATTGAGGGCAACGACTTGGGCGGACTCATCCCGGCCCTGGCCGAGACCGACTGCAGAATCTGCCTGGATTACGGGCACGTGTCTGCCTTCGGCCAGTGGGCCCTTTTCCGGGATGAGTTTGTCCGCTCCCGCCTGGCCATGCTCCACCTGTACGCTCCGGCCGGTGGACATCGCCACCGGGGCTTGACCATGCTGTCCACACAGGAACAACGGCACATTCTGGACCTGTTGTCTCTGCTTCCGGCCGGGGAGACCGTGGTCCTAGAGGTCTTTTCCTGGCCGGACTTGCAGGCCTCCCTTGACATTTTTGCCTCCTGGATTAGGAATTGGGGTTCAGCCAACCGGCCAGCCCCAAACGGAAACGGTCCGGACGAATAGCATGACATATTTCCGCAAGCTGGAGCACCAGACGGCGGAGCTCCTCGCCCTGTGCAGAAAGAACGAGCGCTGGCTCATCCTGCTCAACGCAGACCCAGACGCCATGGCCTCGGCCATGGCCTTAAAGCGCATCCTGGCCCGGCGAGTGCAGGGCGTTGGCCTGGCTATGGTCAACGAGCTCAGCCGACCGGACAACCTGGCTATGGTCCGCTACCTGCAGATCCCTGTCCAGCGCCTGACACCTCCCCTGGCAGCCCAGTTCGATCGGTTTGCCTTAGTGGATTCCCAGCCGCACCACCACCCGGAGTTTGCGTCCTTTGATTTCTCCATCATCATGGACCATCACCCGATAAATCCGGAAAAGCCGGTGAACGCCGCCTTTGCTGAGATCCAGCCCAATTACGGATCCAACAGCACCCTGCTCACCGAGTTTTTGTACAACTTAAGCCTTCGTCCCGGAAAACACTTGGCCACCTCCCTGCTCTACGGGATCAAGACCGACACCCACAGCTTTGAACAGCATTTTCACGACGCAGATATCAAGGCCTTTCGGTACTTGAGCAAGTTCGCAGACCACAGCATCCTGCGCAAGATCGTGCGCAGCGAGTTCCGGGTGGAATGGCTGAAATACTTCTCCCAGGCATTCCGCAAAATCCGCCTTTGGGGGGACGGGCTGACCGTTTATATGGGTGAGGTCGACTCCACGGACATCCTGGTCATCCTGGCAGACTTCTTCCTCCGCATCCATGATATCTCCTGGGATATTGTCTCCGGAATCTCAGACAATACCCTGGTGGCCATCTTCCGCGGGGACGGAGTAAAAGGGGATATGGGGGCCCTGGCCACACGCCTGTTCGGCAATGTCGGTTCCGCCGGAGGACACAAGTCCATGGCCCGGGCTCAGATCCCCCTGGAACCCCTGGATCAGGAGCACCCCCAGCAGTTCATCTGGGAACGACTGCAGCAATGCAGAATCATCAACAAGAGCAAGGTCCCCAGGACTGTAGACGATGGGCTTGAGCTCAAGGAAGAGGAGCTCATCGTCTCCGACACCATCCCCCGGAGGGATGGGCACTGAAGACCCGGATCAAGACGCTTTCCACCAAACCCCCTAACCTCCGAGCAGCACATGACTCTGCAGGAAGACATGCACTGGAGCGAGCCTCCCCTTTTTCTCATCGACGGCAGCTCCTTTGTCTATCGGGCCTTCTACGCCTACCCGGATCTGTCCCGATCCGACGGCTTCCCCACCAATGCTTTGTTCATCACCCTGCGCATCCTGCTCAAGGTGATGAAAAGAGAACATCCCCGGCAGGCCTGCTTTGTCCTGGACGGCAAAGGTCCGAGCTTTAGACAGGAGATCCTGGATACCTATAAGGCCCAGCGCCAAAAGATGCCCGAACCGCTGTCCCAGCAGCTGGACCCTTTGCTGGAAGGGGTCAGCCTGCTCGGATTTCCGGTTCATGTGGCGGAAAACGCGGAGGCCGACGATGTCATCGCCACCTTGTGCGCCCGCCATAAACACACCGGACCTGTGGTCATTGTGGGTTCGGACAAAGACTTGCGCCAGTGCCTGGACGAGGAGGTGGTCCTCTGGGACCCGGGACAGCGGACGGAAAAGCTGATTACCCTGCAGGACTTTCGGCGGGCCGAAGGCCTCTCTCCGCAACAGTGGCCCGACTACCAGGCCCTGATCGGAGACACCAGCGACAACATCCCCGGGGTGCCCGGGGTCGGTCCCAAGACAGCCAAAAAGCTCTTGGCCCGCTATCCCTCCCTGGAGGCCCTCAAAGAGAACCTCGACCACTTAAGCGCCGCTGAACAGAAAAAACTCAGCCCCCACATGGACAAGGTATTTGTGTACCGGGAGCTGACCCGGCTGCGGGACGATCTGCGCTTGGATCTCAATGACCTGGACTGCCGGGAGTATGAGCCCCAGGCCCTGCAGACCTTTTTCCAGACCTATGAGTTTCACAGCTTGAGCCGGGAGCTGGAGGTGGACAAGGAATCCGCTGGAAGCAACTCCAGTACTGAAGACGCCTTCCGGCCCGTTGCGCAGAACCGGGTCAGCCGCATGCCGGACATCGGGAACCAGGCAGCCGGCCTGGTCTGCTCCCGGGAAGGGACCCTCCTGGCCTGGGGGGACCAGGAAGCCGTGATCAGCTTCCAGCCGGAGACCATCCTGTCCAGCCTGGCCCAAAGCCCCCGCGTCTTTGTGCCCTCCTACAAGGAGCTGTGCGAAAAGGACTCCCGCTGGGAGGGCCTCTCTCCGGACCACGTCTTTGATCTCAGCCTGGCCTCCTATTTGCTCAGTCCGGAAGACCGGGACTACAGTTGGGAACGCATCCTGCATGGCTTTTTGCCCGAGGTCAGGGTCCATATCCACAACCAGGCCCTGGCCGCCTTGCGTATCGGACATCTCCTGCACCAGCGGCTGGAGCATGCCGGACTTTTACATCTCATGCACAAGCTCGAGACCCCGCTCATTCCGGTTTTGGTCCGCATGCAGCGCCGGGGGGTGGGCATCGATCTCCAGGCCTTCGAACGCTTCCTCCAGGAGGTGGAAACCGATCTGGAACGTTTGACCAGCTCCGTGTATACCCAGGCGGGCATGGAGTTCAATCTCCGCTCCTCGCAGCAGCTGGCGGATGTCCTGTTCAACCGCCTGGGGCTCAAGCCAGGCCGCAAGACCCCAGGAGGTCAGCCTTCCACGTCCATTACCGTGCTGGAAGGTCTTCAGCACCAGCACCCCATCATTCGGGACATCGTCGAATACCGCAGCCTGGAGAAGCTCCGGTCCACCTACCTGGCCCCCCTGCCCCGCCAAGTGCAGAGCGATGGGCGAATCCACACCACCTTCAACAACCTGGCCACAGCCACCGGGCGTCTGTCCAGCAGCACCCCCAATCTGCAGAATATCCCCATCCGGGGTCAGTTCGGCCCCAGGATGCGCTCCTGTTTTGTGGCTCGCCGGGATCACTTCCTCGTCGCCGCGGACTACTCCCAGATCGAACTCCGGGTCCTGGCCCACTTGTCTCGGGAGCCGCATCTCATTGAAGCCTTTGCGGCCAACGAAGACATTCACACCAGAACCGCCAGCCTGCTCTTGGACAAGAGCAAGGATCAGATTGAGCCCGACGAACGACGCAAGGCCAAGACCATAAATTTCGGACTGATCTACGGCATGGGGCCGCAGAAGCTGTCCCGGGAGCTGGGCATCTCCCTGAACGAAGCCAAGGAGTTCATTCAAAAATACTTCAGCAGGCTGCAGAATGTGCGCGAATTCTTCACCCAGATTGAAGAGCAGGCCAAGGCCAACGGATCGGTAAGCACTATTGCCGGTCGCAGGCGGCTCTTGCCGGATATAAACTCCAGAAACGACAACCTGGCCGGTCAGGCCCGGCGCATGGCCATCAACACCAAGGTCCAGGGCAGTGCAGCGGACATCATCAAGCTGGCCATGCTCAAGGTTGAAGCGGACCAGGGACTCAAGGACCTGGGTGCCATGCTCATCCTCCAGGTCCACGACGAGCTGCTCCTGGAGGTCCCCGAACCGGGGGCCCAGGCAAGCGGAGAACGCATCGCCCAGCTCATGACCTCGGTCATGGAGCTCGACGTGCCTCTGGCAGTCGACTGGGGGGCCGGCCGCAGCTGGGCCGAGGCGCACTGAGGGCGGTTGTACCGCGCAGACCTCACGGTCGTCAGTCCGGCCCTGTGCACCCCCATCCTCTTCTGTTCGAATAGTCCGCGCTATCATCGCTCCAAACCAAGGGTATTTATATGCTGAACAAACAACGGTTGCTCACCCCGGGGCCGACCCATCTTCCGGAAGAAGTCCGCTTGGCCTTGAGCCGGGACATGATCCACCACCGCAAAGACACATTTGTCCGGCTCATGGGCCGGATCCAGCCCCGACTGCAGACCCTGTTCGCCACCCGGGAGCCGGTTCTGCCCCTGTCCTGCAGCGGAACCGGGGCCATGCAGGCCGCAGTGGACAATCTCTTCGCCCCTGGGGACAGGGTTCTGGTCGTCGACGGCGGCAAATTCGGGCAGCGCTGGGTTCAGATCGGGGAGCAGAACGGCCTGCAGGTCCAGCGCCTCAGTGTCCCTAGAGGCCGGGCCGTGGACCCGGATGATGTCCGCGCCGCCCTGGATAAGGACCCTGAACTGCGGGGGGTCATGGTCCAATACTCCGAAACGTCCACCGGGGTGCTCCATCCGGTCAGAGACCTGGGCCGGGTCGTAGACGGCACCCAGGCCCTTCTGGTCGTGGACGGCATTTCCGGGGTGGGCATTTCTCCATGCCCAATGGACGACTGGGCTATCGATTGCCTGCTCACCGGATCTCAGAAGGGGCTGATGCTCCCCCCGGGGCTGGCCCTGATTAGCTTGAGCGCCAAAGCCTGGGATCGGGTCAACAGCCTGCCCGGAACCAGCTTTTACTTCGACCTGGCCAAGGAACGCAGCAAATGGGAGCAGCAGCAGACGGCTTACACCTCCCCCGTGAATCTCATCCTGGGTCTGGAGGCCAGCCTGAATCATCTCCTGGCTCCGGATCTGGAGCCGGTGTTTCGCAAACAATGGGCGTTGACCCGGATGACCCGGGCCGGAGTGCAGGCCCTGGGGCTTGAACCCCTGGCCCGGACACACTATACCTGGGGCCTAACCAGCTTTATGATGCCTGCCGGCATTGATGCCCAGAAGGTCCTGCAGCAGATGTCCTCGGAGTTCAATTTGGTCCTGGCCGGAGGGCAGGATGAACTCAAGGGCCGGATCATCCGTCTTGGGCACATGGGGCATGTGGATTGGGGGGATATTTTGGCCGGACTTGCCGCCCTGGCCCACTGCCTGGGTCCTGACAAACCGGACTCAGGCCATAAAGACGCCCTTGAACAGGCCATGACCGCCTATACCCAGGCCCTGGCCGATGACCGGCCGGCTGTGGACAAGTTGCTCTCCACCATGCAATGAGCAGCACTGGCCGGAGCAAAACGGCTTTTTTTTGCTATTGCCCGGCTGACACCCACGTGCGGCACGAGACTTCGCGCCAGCTGCTCAAGATCAATCCGCTGTAACAAAGGAGCCGAGAGCTATGACCAGCAACGACCCAACCCGACCGGAAACCGAGCCGCAGCAGACGGCAGAAGAACGTAAAGAGGCGGCCCAGGCCTATGCGGACAAGGCCAAGGAGCAGGCCCAGCAGGACCCCCTGCCCAAGGTGGATATGAATACCTTCGTCCTGTCCTTGAGTTCATCGGCCATGGTCCATCTGGGCGAGGTCAACGACCCGGAATCCGGAAAGAGCCAGGTCGACCTCAACCTGGCCCGGCACACCATCGACATGCTGGCCATGCTGGAGGAAAAGACCAGAGGCAACCTGACCGCAGATGAAGAAGGCCTGCTCAAAAACGTCCTCTTCGAGCTGCGCATGAAATACGTGCAAAAGGCGGGATAGGAGATATGGCCAGGAATACATTCGCTGTGGGGCTGGTGGGCGTAACCGGCTATACAGGCATGGAGATGCTCCGCTGTCTCCTGCACCATCCGGACTTTGAGCTGACCATTGTGACCTCCAGACAGGAAGCTGGAAAATCCGTTGCCCGGCTTTTCCCTCAGCTGGCCGGCACCCATCTGGGGCAGTTGACCATCAGCGAACCGGATATGGACCGGCTGGCTGCAGACTGCGATCTGGTCTTTCTGGCCGTTCCCCACGGCACAGCCATGCGCATGGCCGCGGAACTGATCCAGCGGGGAGTCAAGGTAGTCGACCTAAGCGCCGACTTCCGTCTCAAATCCCAAGATGTCTTTGAGCAGTGGTACAATTGCCGGCACGAGGCCCCGGACCTCCTCCAGGGCGCTGTCTACGGGCTGCCGGAGCTCTATGCGACAGAAATCGCCCAGGCCCGGCTGGTAGCCAACCCCGGATGCTACCCGACCTCGGTCCTGCTCGGTCTGTTCCCGGCCCTGCAGGCCGGTCTGGTCCACTCCCGGGACATTGTGGCCGACAGCAAGTCCGGGGCCAGCGGGGCCGGACGGGGGGCCAAGGTAGGAACCCTGTTCTGCGAGGTGTCCGATACCTTCAAGGCCTACGGCCTGGGCACTCACCGGCACACTCCGGAAATCGATCAGGAAGTGAGCCGGATGACCGGTCAGACTGTCCAGGTCTCCTTCAACCCCCATCTGCTGCCCATCAATCGGGGCATCCTGACCACTCTGTATACCACTGCCTCCGGCCACACCACTCTGGAAGGTCTTTGTCAGGCCTACGAGGACTTCGATCGCGACCACCCATGGATCCGTGTGCAGCCCCAGGGCACCCTGCCGGAGCTGAAGAACGTCCGCGGGACCATGTACTGTGATATCGGACTGGTCCTGGACCAGCGCACCGGGCGGGTGATCATCGTCTCCGTCATCGACAATCTCTGCCGCGGGGCCTCGGGGCAGGCCCTGGCCAACGCCAACCTTATGTGCGGACTGCCCCTGACCGCTGGCCTGGATCTCCCGGCCCTGGTGCCCTGATGTGATGCCAGGTGGATAGATACAAGAACTCGCAGCTTTCAGCTCTCTTCCCCGTTGCGCTGATCCAGGACCCGTTTGCTTTTGGCAAAGGTCCTGGGCAGCAAACCGGGATCGACGATGGAGACCTCGCTGCGGACCAGGAGATGCTTGCGCAGGGAAGCGGCAATAGCCCTGGACAAGCCGCTGTCCAGATCCGAGCGGGCGTCAACATGCCGCTCCACCTTGAGCAGCATGTGATCCACGCCCTCCTTCCGGTCCAGCACAACCTGATATTCCGAGCTCAGCTCTGCAAAGTCGTGCAACACGTCGGCAATCTGCCCCGGGTAGATATTCACCCCCCGGAAGATGAACATATCATCCGAGCGCCCCAGGATGCGGTCGTGCCTGGGAAGCCCCAAGCCGCAGGGACACTCTCCGGGTACGAGCCGGGTCAGATCCCGGGTCCGGTAACGGATCAGAGGCACTCCCTGCTTGCACAAGGTGGTGACCACCATTTCCCCCACCTCCCCCGGAGCAACCGGTTGCAGGGTCTGGGGATCGATGATCTCCAGGATATAGAGATCCGCCCAGTAGTGCAGTCCCTGATGTTCCCGGCATTCCAGGCCGGCTCCGGGTCCGTACAGCTCGGTCAGGCCCGGGATGTCGAAACAGTCCTCCAGCCCGAAGACCTCCTCCACCCGTTGGCGCATTTTTGCCGTGTGCGGCTCGGCCCCGAATATGGCAGTCTTTAATCTGACCCGGTCCTGCAGCCCGTACTTCTCCACCTCTTCAGCCAGCAAAAGGGCCATGGAGGCTGTTGAACAGAGGCAGGTGCTCTGCAGATCAGTCAGGAACTGCAGCTGGATCTCCAGGTTCCCCGGCCCCAAGGGCAGGGCCATGGACCCGAAATGCTCGCACCCCAACTGGAAGCCGACTCCGGCGGTCCACAGCCCATAGCCCACGGCGATCTGTACCCGGTCAGAGCGCTCCAGACCGGCCAGCTCGAAACACCTGGCCATCATCAGCTTCCAGGTATCGATGTCGTCCTGGGTGTAGGCCAGGATCTTGCGTTTGCCCGTGGTTCCGGAGGAGGCATGGATGCGGACCACATCTTCTTCCGGCACACTGAGCAGGGGGAGGGGATAGTCGCTGCGCAGATCGTCAACTGTGGTAAAGGGCAGATGGGTCAGATGGTCCAGGCTGCGTACCGCGCGAGGATCGACCCCGGCTGCGTCCAAGCGCCGCCGGTAGTACGGGCTCCCGGCGTAGGCGTGTTTAAGGGTCCACTGAAGGCCGCGCAGCTGTTGCTCAGCCAGGCCTTCTTGCGTATAGTCGGAAAAAAATCGATAGTGTGTGTGTGCGTTTTTATTCATACGAGTGACCTTCATTCAGGGACCATGATCAGTACCGTCATATTTCCCGCTTTCTTTCCAATCGCGGCCGCAGTCCTGGGACTGGTCCTGGGAAGCTTTTCCAATGTCTGCATTCATCGGTATGTTCACGGAGAATCCATTGTCCTCCCGGCATCCCACTGTCCCCTGTGCAGACATACCCTGGCCTGGTGGGAGAACATCCCCCTGATCAGCTATCTGCTCCTGCGCGGACGGTGCCGGGCCTGTCGGGAAGCCATCCATTGGCGGTATCCTGTGGTCGAGGCCATCTCCGGCCTCTGGGCCCTGCTTTTGGCCCTTGCCTTCGGCTTCAGCCCGGCTTTCGCCGTCTATCTCCTCTTCGGCCAGATCCTGATTATCATCAGCTTCATCGATCTGGAGCTGTTCATCCTTCCGGACGTCTACACCCTGCCCGGATCTGCAGCCGCGCTGGCCGCAGCCGTTTTTGTCCTGGACCTCCCCTGGGCCACCTCCCTGGCCGGGGCGGTGGTCGGAGGCGGAGCCTTTCTCGCTTTGCAACAGGGGTATAAGTGGCTCAAAGGCCGAGAGGGACTGGGCACAGGAGACATCAAGCTCATGGTCCTGCTGGGTGCCTTGCTCGGATGGCAGGCCCTGCCCCTGGTGGTTTTCATGGCCGCAGTCAGCGCCCTGGCCGTCAGCCTTCTCTACCTCCGCCGGGCCGGCTCCCAAGGCCTGCAAACCGCTGTTCCTTTTGGCCCGTTCCTCAGCCTGGGCGGTATGCTCTACATCCTGTGCGGTCCCCAGATCTGGCACTGGTACATGGGGTTTTAAAGATCATCTGAGATGATCTTTAAAAGCCCTGAAACGTTTCCTGCCAGGCCCGGCGCAGCTCCTGGACCTCCTCCGTGAGCACCTCTTTTCCACACTGACCCACTGCAAGGACTGGATTGTCCAGCACCTCTCCCACCCGGGACAGGGATTGTCCGCCGAAGATCTGCTCGAACTCCCTGATCTTGTCCTGAGGCACACTGACCAGCAGCCGGCTGGGGGTCTCGCTGTACAGAAGCTCCTCCGGGGCGTAGGACTCCGTGCCGCAGACCTGAACCCGGTCCAAATCCAATCTTGCTCCCAGATTGCCCCCGATGCACATCTCGGCCGCAGCCACCCCGAGCCCCCCGTCCGAGAGATCGTGGCAGGCCGAGACCAGCCCTTGCTGTATGGCTGCATACAGGGTCAGATACCTGGACCTGGCGCTGAGCACATCCACCTGGGGCACAAATCCGCCTGTAACTCCCAGCTCGTCGACCAACTCGCTTCCCCCCAGCTCCTTGCCCGTCCGGCCCAGAAGATAGAGAACATCCCCGGGCTGCTTCAGATCCGAGGTGCAGCACAGATTCACGTCCGGGATCACACTGACCACGGAGAACAGGACCGTGGGCGGGATGGAGATCTTGTACTCCTCGATGGTGTAATCGTTCTTCATGGAGTCCTTGCCCGAGATGCACGGAACACCCAGCCCCAGGCAGAAATGGGCCAGGGCCTGGTTGGCTCGGACCAGTTGGGCCAGCTTGTGCTCGCCGTCCGGAGTCTTGTCCGACTGGACGGGGTCGCACCAGCAGAAATTGTCCACTCCGGCCATATGCCGCAGGTTGCCGCCCACAGCCACAGCGTTGCGCACCGCCTCGTCCACGGCATTGGCCATCATCCAGTAGGTATCCAGATCCGAATACCTAGGACACAGGCCATTGGAGACCACCAGCCCCTGGTCCCTGTCCAGAACCGGTCGGATGACCGCTGCATCCGCCGGACCGTCCTGCAGGGCTCCGGTCAAGGGCTTGATCACGCTTCCGCCCTGGACTTCATGGTCGTACTGGCGGATGATGTATTCCCTGGAGCAGATATTCAGCCGGCTCAGCATGCGCCGGAGGAGCCCTCCCTGATCCCGGCCGGATTCGACCACATGCACTTCCTGCTCCGGCTTGGGGTCCCAAACCGCAGAGAGCTCCATCTGGGGGAGACCGTGGTGCAGGAAATCCATCTCCAGCTCCCCCGCCAATTTCTCCCCGTACCAAACCCTAAACAGCCCGCTTTGGGTGAACCGGCCCAAAGGCGTGGCCTCCACATCCATCTCCCGGGCCATGCGCAGGAAGACATCCAGATTCTCTTCCGGCACGGCCAGGGTCATCCGTTCCTGGGCCTCGGAGAGCAGGATCTCCCAGGGCACAAGGCCGTCGTACTTCAGGGGCACCTGGGCCAGATCCAGCTCGCATCCCCCGGTGTCCTCGGCCATTTCTCCCACCGAAGAGGACAGCCCCCCGGCTCCGTTGTCCGTGATCGCGTTGTACAGGCCCTGGTCCCTGGCCCGGATGATGAAATCGTACATCTTGCGCTGGGTGATGGGATCCCCGATCTGGACTGCGGTGGCCGGAGACTCGGCGTGCAGGGCCTCGGAGGAAAAGGTCGCCCCGTGGATGCCGTCCTTGCCTACCCGGCCCCCGGTCATGACCACCACGTCTCCGGGTCGGGCCTGCTTCTCGTGGCTGGGCCGGCCCTGAATCTCGGCCGGCATGAGCCCTACTGTGCCGCAGAAGACCAGGGGCTTGCCCAGAAAGCGCTGGTCAAAGACCACCCCGCCGTTGACCGTGGGTATCCCGGACTGATTCCCTCCGTGCTCCACGCCCCGCCGGACCCCTTCTAAAACCCGGTGGGGATGCAGGAGGCGGGGGGGAAGGGGGTGATCGTAAAACGGGGACGCGAAACAGAATACGTCAGTGTTGCAGACCAGGTTGGCCCCCAGGCCAGTCCCCATGGGATCGCGGTTCACGCCAACAATTCCGGTCAAGGCACCGCCGTAGGGATCCAGGGCCGAGGGGCTGTTGTGGGTCTCCACCTTCACGCACACGCTGTGATCCCGGTCAAAACGAATCACCCCGGCATTGTCCTTGAACACGGAAAGGCAGATGTCCCGGTCCTGCATCCGCTTGCGCAGAACCGCCGTGCTTTCCTGTATGTATGTGGAGAACAGGCTGTCTATGACCTGGGTGCGCCCGTTCTCCCGGTCCTCATAGTCGATCCGGGCATTGAATATCTTGTGTTTGCAGTGCTCGGACCAGGTCTGGGCCAGGGCCTCCAGCTCCACATCCGTAGGGTGAACAGGAAGGCCGTTTGCGGTCCGCCGCTTCTGGACCTCGTCCCGGGCGTAATAGGCCTGGATGGCCCGCAGCTCGGCAGGACTCAGGGCCAGAACCCGTTCCTGACTCAAGCGCTGCAGATCCCCATCGTCCAGTCCCAGTAAAGAGATCACCTCCACCTGGTCCGTGGATTGTCCGCTGACCCGGGGGACCTGGGCCGCAAATCCCGGTTCCGTCTCCCATTCATCGCGGCTTTTGAAGGCATACCGCTCAATGAGCTCATTGGCCAGGAGACCGGAGGCAATGCCTTGGACTTGCTCTCGGGAAAGCGTCCCGCTGATCAGATATTGGACTGCGCTGTACACGGCCGGATCACAGCCCGGGCCCAACCCCAGGCCGTTCTTCACCGTTTCGGCCGCCACCCGCCCTTCGTTGTCCGTTACTCCCGGCTTGAACCCGACTTCCAGAATCCAGTCCAAATCTTCGGCCAGGGGCTGCAGGGATACCTCATGCAGCACCGGATCGTGGAGCAGGGCCTTATCCATGACCTCCCGGGCCTGTTCCAGGGTGAGGCCCTCCAGGGTGTAGACAGTGATCAAGCGCACAGCGTCAACCTGGATTCCCAGTTCCTTGCCGATGCGCGAGGCTGTGACCCGGCCCTGCATATCGGTCAGATGGGGCTTGAGTTTGACCGCCAAACGGTGCAGCATACACATTTCCTCCGCTAAGTATCGTAGCCTGTGTGGCCGGTGTCGTGGGGCTGGGACCCTCCTATCAGAGTCCGGGGCAAAGGCCAAGGGCAGGAGTATTTGAGCCCGGCCCCGGCTCGCGCTATCTTTGCCCCCTGATCGAAACGCACCGCCACGCGTACTTCAAACAAGGACTCAATCATGATTTATCCCTGGCCGGTTGTCCACTCGACAACAAACTCCTACCGCATCTTCAACCTGCGCACTGACCGGGCCGTGTCTCCCCGGACCGGTCAGGCCCACGATTTCTATATCCTGGAGTCCGCTCCCTGGGTGAATAGTATCCCGATTACCTCAGATGATGAAGTGGTCTTCATCCGTCAATACCGGCACGGGATCCAGGACACGACCCTGGAGGTCCCCGGGGGCCTGGTGGAATCCTACGACGACCCCCAATCCGCCGCCATGCGCGAGCTGAAGGAGGAGACCGGCTACCAGGGCCGGGACATTCACTTTCTGGGCAAGGTCCACCCGAACCCGGCCATCCAGAACAACGAATGCCACTCTTTTGTGATCTGGGATGTCGAGCAGACCGAACGGCAGGATCTTGATGCCAAAGAGGACATAGAGACCGTCCTCTACCCCCTGGCCTCTGTCCCGCACCTTATTCATAGCCGGGAGATAACCCACTCTCTGGTCCTGTGCGCCTTTTTCTATTTCTTTGCCGCCTGCCGTCCGGATCTCTGGACAGGCCGAATCGAGGAGTGCAGCAAATGAGGTTTACCTTCAAGGATTTTTTGGCCCTGGAAGTCAGCCCGGCCCTGGGCTGCACTGAGCCCGTGGCTGTGGCCCTTGCCGCTTCTGCGGCCGCCGGCCTGCTTCCTTCCCGTTCCCTTGAACATATCCGGATCACTGTGGACGGCAATGTGTTCAAGAACGGCCTGGCGGTTATGATCCCCGGGACCGGGGGCAAAAGGGGCTTGGATCTGGCTTCCGCCCTGGGGGCAGTGGCTGGTGATCCCAGTCGCTTCATGCAGGTTCTGGACGGCATCGGCCGTCCCCAGGTGGATCAGGCAGCTGAAATGATCGATTCCGGCCGGGTGGAGGTGGACTTGGACCCGGCGCAGCAGGGACTGTTCATCCAGGCCGAGGTGAGTGCCGGGGCGGATACGGCCAGGGCGGTGATTCAGGGTGCCCACGACAGCATTATCTCCTTAACTCTCAACGGCCGGGAGATCTCCGACAGTCCTCTTCTGGCTCAGCCCCAGGACACTGGATCCACCAGCGCTCATCACGATGTTCGCCATCTGGAGGCCTGGCTTCGCGAGCAATCCCTGTCCTCTCTCCTTATGCTGCTGGATCAGGTGGATGATGAGGACCTGGCCACTCTCCGCCTGGGCGTGGATATGAACCGGAAGCTGGCCGAGTACGGACTGGATCACGCCCCCGGTCTCGGCGTGGGCCATGCCCTCTCCGCCCTGGCTGAAGACAAGCTTTTGGCCCCAGACATGCTCCTGGCGGCCAAGATCCAGACTGCGGCTGCCGCCGATGCCCGCATGGCCGGAGCCGGACTGCCGGCCATGAGCTCGGCCGGCAGCGGAAACAACGGGCTCACCGCCATTTTGCCCATCTGGGCCGCCGGGAAGTTCATGGACTGTTCTGAGAACGCTTTGCTCCGGGCCATCGGCCTCAGCCATCTGATTACCGCCTACATCAAGACCTATACCGGCCGCCTGTCTGCGGTCTGCAGCTGCTCCCTGGCCGCCGGCGCCGGCTCTGCCGCCGGCCTGGCCTTTGCCCTGGGCGGGGACGAGCCATGCATCACCCGGGCGATTAACAATGTAATCGAAGACCTGGGCGGAGTCCTCTGCGACGGGGCCAAAACCGGCTGTGCCCTGAAGCTGGCCACTGCGGCCGGGTCAGCTGTTCAGGCCGCCCTTTTGGCCCACCGGGGCGTGGGTGCGGTTCCGGTGGAAGGCATTCTGGGCCAAACCCCGGAACAGAGCATAGACCATCTGGGCCGGATCTGCCGGGAGGGGATGACCCAAACCGGAGCCACCATACTGGATATCATGCTGGGCAAGCGCAAGAGTGGGAGCTTTTCCTAAATGTGCTCAGAGTGCATGCCTCGTGATTTTGAGCTTTCAGCTTTCAGCTTCGAGCTTTTTCCTGGCATATTGTGCTACAGGGTATGCGGATGAGATTGGAATGCCTTGCATAGTAAATGTCATACTTCTGATGAGGCCCCTATGATTATCGATGCCCATGTTCATATCTGCCCTCCGGAGGTACGCAGCAACCGGGAAGCCTACCTCCCGGACGAACCGGAGTTCGCTGCCATTTACCAAGACCCCAAGGCCAAGCTGGTGGGGGCGGGCGAGCTGGTCCGGACCATGGACCAGCAGGGGGTGGATAAGTCCGTGGTTTTCGGCTTCCCCTGGCGCAAAGAGGCTCATTTCCGCTTGAACAACGACTACGTCCTGGACGCCGCGGCCAGATTCCCGGACCGGCTCATACCCTTGGCTTGCTTTGATGCCACCCACCTTAAGGCCGAACAGGAAGCCGAGCGCTGCCTGCGGGCCGGAGCCCGGGGGATCGGCGAGCTGGCCTTCTACTCCGCGGGAATAGATGAAGAGGCCAAGAACGCCCTTGTCCCCCTGGCCAATCTCTGTGCCGAGGCCAAGGCCCTTGTTTCCCTGCATACCAACGAGCCGGTCGGTCATGCCTATCCAGGCAAGAGCCCCATGACCCTGGGCCAGCTCTACTCCCTGCTCCAGGCCACTCCGAACACCACCTGGATCCTGGCCCATCTGGGCGGCGGATTGCCCTTTTTCGCCTTCCTGAAAAAAGAGGTTCGGGAGGTCCTGGCCAAGGTGTGGTTCGACACCGCAGCCATGCCCTTTCTGTACCGCCCTCAGGCCATAAAGGCCATGGCTGGGGCCGTGGGCCTGGACAAGCTGCTTCTGGGCACAGATTTTCCATTGCTGCCCCCGAAGCGCTATTTTCGGGAGTTGGCTGACTCCGGACTGGATCAGGATGGACTGGAGGCGGTTTTGGGGCACAACGCCGCCAAGCTTTTGCAGGTTGAATCTTGACTTTGCATGCTTTTGAACTATAATAAAATAAAATTGAACCACTGAAACGGTTCAAGCTGTATTCATAAGGAGGGATATATGAAGTCAATCACCATTCACGGTCTGGATGACCATGTCCATAAGCTTATCCAGGACAAGGCCAGGGGAGAAGGACTCAGTCTGAACAGGACGATAAAAAAATTACTGGAAGAATCGCTGGGTATTAGGCCGAAGACCTCCGGCAGGCACACCAATGAATTCAAAGAGTTCTGTGGTCTCTGGTCTGATGAAGATTTGACCGAATTTGAGAAAGAAACTGCAGATCTCAGACAGGTGCAGACAGAGGACTGGCAATGAACAAGGTGCTTTTGGACACCAATGCCTATACAAAGCTCTTGGCTGGAGAAACAAGAATAATTGACATTATCGCCGATGTACAAACAGTGTATATGTCAATCTTTGTGCTGGGGGAACTGTATACGGGCTTTGCCGGTGGCCAAAAGACAAAAGAGAACCAAGAAATTCTCCATAACTTTCTTCATAAGTCACCAGTCAAAATCCTAAACGCCACTTCTGAAACAGCTGAGATCTTTGGACAGGCAAAACACAAGCTCAAACGAGCCGGGACTCCCATACCGATAAACGATGTCTGGATCAGCGCCCATGCCCTTGAAACTGGATCTGTACTGATAACTTTCGACAAACACTTTCAGCACGTTCCGGGCCTACGACTCTTTCCCGGCTTTTCCTCCCCCACGTGATTGCACAAGCCCCTCCTCCTGTATAAGCAAGGACAGTTATGAACAATTCTTTCCTTCCTGTACGCATAGTTCCCAAGGAAGATGCCGTCTTCTGGCTGGACAAGGACGGCTGCTGGCGCAACCGACATGGAAAATTTCACCATCCCAAGATCATTGCCCGTTTCCACGCCTGCATCCGCAAAGATGAACACGGCTTTTACCTGACCCAGGATCACCCGGATTTTCGGGAAAAGGTCTATTTTCCCTACGAGGACACTGCTCTTTTTGTCTTTGATGTCCAGGAGAAAGACCAGAATGTGATTTTGAAGCTGAATACTGGGCAGGACGTCCCTCTCCCTCCAGACAAGCTGTCCATTCATAATGACCATCTGTATATGGATCTGGACGGAGATCGGGTCAAGTTTTCAGAACGGGCCTTGGTTACCCTGTCCAAGTATATGCAATTCGATGAGGAGCGGGGCAGGACTTGGCTCAATTATCAAGAACGATCCCGGATCATCCCTGACTACCAAGATCAAAGGTGCTAACCCAGCAAGTCCTTGGCTCATCGACACTGGGATAGATTCTTCATTCGCTTCGCTCCTTCAAAACGACAAGAAAAGCGGCATCAGAACCATCCAGCGGTCCGCCATCTTTCTGTTTGTCCTCGGGCCGTCACTCTTCCTTGTAAAACAGCACCAAGACAAAAGCCCGGGGCAGGATATCCTGCCCCGGGCTTTTGCTCTGATCTAAGCCTTTGAATCCAAGAAACAATTACTCACCGTCGATAATCCGCAAGGCGTCCTCCCGGTAGGCATCCATGATGTACGGAATACCGGTCACATCCGTCGCCTCCTGAGTCAGACAGGCCAAGTCCTTGCGGTTGATCAGATCCACCCGCCACTTGCGGGCCCCGGCCATAATCTGCTGCAGTCCAACCCGCAGCTTTTCACCGGCACTGTAGATTCCCAGGGCGCCCAGGGGCATATCGTCCACCTCCGGGCCATATATGTCCTTGAGCTCCTCATAGCACAGAAAGATCTCTTCCTTGGACTTTCCGTACTTGGCGACGGAATTGGGCAGTCCGCCGTCCTCGCCATTGAGCCAGCGTCCAATGTTTTTGCCCACCATGCCCGGAATCATCAGGGCTCGGCCCATGCACACCGCCTTGCAGTACGGAGCGCCGAGAGCCAGGGCCTTGAACATGTGATCCTCGGATGAGAACCCGCCGGCGAAGGCAATATCCGGGACCCAATGCCCTTTCTCCGCCAGCCGGTGACACAGCTCATAGGTCATTGAATGCAGATACAGGGCAGGAATGCCCCACTCAGCCATCATCCGCCAGGGACTCATGCCGGTTCCTCCCGGGGCACCATCGACAGTCAGCAGGTCGATGCGGGCCTCGGAGGCCCAGCGGATGGCCATGGCCAGCTCCCGCATGGGATAGGCGCCCGTTTTCAGGGTGACCCGCTTGGCCCCCAAGCGGCGCAGACGCTCCACCTCGTGCAGGAAGCTCTCTTTATCCACGAATCCCAGACGGGAGTGACGTTCGAATTCTTTGATCGATCCATGCTTAAAGGCCAGCTGATTTGCTTCCAGTTCAGGATCGGGAGTAACGATATACCCACGCTTTTTCAACTCCAGGGCCCGATCCAGATTACTGACCTTGATTTCTCCGCCGATGCTCTTGGCTCCCTGTCCCCATTTCAGTTCCAGGGTCTCCACACCGAGCTCTTGTACAGCATATTCAGCCACCCCCAGACGGGTGTCTTCCACGTTGAGTTGAACCAGGATATCTCCGTAGCCGCTATGATACTTGCGGTAGGCCTCAACCCGTCTCTTCAAATCCGGTGCATCCTCGACCAATCCATGCTTTCCCAGCTTGAGTTCCGGATCAATCCCGCACACGTTTTCCCCGCATACCAGGCTGATCCCGGTAATGGCTGCACCGATTGCAAAATGCTCCCAGTTCTTGCGGGCGATCTCAGTGCTGCCCAGGGCCCCGGTAAACATGGGGGACTTCATTTTTACCGGATCAAGGGTTCCAAAGGCTGTGGTGGTATCAACACTGGGGAAGGTAGCGTAATCGGGGTCGGCAACTGTGCCTTCCGCCCCCAGGGCATAGCCCATGATGTTTAAGTGTGAATAATCAATCGGATAGTCCTTGTCCGCCCCGGCCGTTATCTCCCCAAAAGGCTTGGGATACAGAAGCTCGCGGCTCCGAAAGGTCGCATTGAACATGTCGCAGTTTCCCCGGCACCCATCCACACACCGGGAGCAGATTCCTGATTGCGGGGTCACGTCCTTGGACCGGTTTTTGGTTTGCAGGGCTTCATTGGCATTGGGACGGTGCAGATTCATGTCTCCTCCCTGTTGACGTATTCTTCAGCTTACAGGCCATAAGGGCCAAACGTTCACCAGATGCAAAGCGGCTGAAGCCGGCAGCCTTGTGGCGGACACATAAGGATCCACCTCTTGTTGCTGCCGGAATGGCTTTGCCGTCATGACCAAACGATCAATCCTATATGAAGCAATCTGCATGCCACCACACACCAATATAACAGTTCACATCATTCAAGAGACTTACATATTATGCAGCACAAAAAAACCTGGCATTCGCAGCAGACACGCCCATTGTTGTACTCTGGGCCCCCGCTCAGTCGGCGGCTTTCCGTGGACTTATGGTCAGAACCAAGCATACTCTTCGTCATTTCAGCCCATTACCTAAAGAGCTCGCTCAAAACCTGGATAAATACAATTTTGTGCCAGGATTGCCAAAAAATTAAAATTTTTAAACCCAACATCGTCTCCAAGCGCCTCTGGTTCCTGTGCCTCAGACCCAAGGGGCCAGGGATGACTTGGGGTTTGACAAGCCGCTCCCGGCCTGCGTACACAAGGATCAGATTCCCTGGAGTTCTGGCTCTTCGACACAGGAAGTGGAATTGGATGCAGAAGAGATGACAAACTCCAAGAATCCACAGGCGACATCGAAGAACCGGAGTTTTTCTGCTGGCCAAAAACAGCAGACAGTCCATCTGTAGGAGCTTATATGCGTATGCTGCCCCTCGCTTTGGCCCTGGCTCTGCTGCTGGCCACGGTGACCCAACCTGCCCCTGCATCCACCCTAGCCAAAGTGCGCACAGCCCATGCCGTGGCCATGAGCGGAGACCCAAAATACCCGGCCGGCTTCAGCCACTTTGCCTATGTCAATCCTCAGGCCCCCAAAGGTGGACTGTTCCGGCAAGCAACCATCGGGGCCTTTGATACCTTCAATCCCTATGTGCCCAAGGGATACCCCGCCGAAGACATCGGCCTGATCTACGATACACTGACCGTACGCTCCGAAGACGAGCCCTTCACCCAATACGGTCTGGTCGCCGACAGGATCACCCTGCCCCAGGACCGTTCCTGGGTCCGCTTCCATATCGACCCCCGGGCCAGATTCCACGACGGGCACCCAATCACGGCCCAGGACGTAGCCTTCACCTTTAGGTTGCTCATGAAACACGGGGCACCGACCTACAAGCAGTACTATGCGGATGTGAAGGACGTGCAGGTCCTGGACCACGCCCGCGTGGAGTTCACATTCAAGGCTGGAGAAAACAAAGAACTGCCCCTGATCATCGGACAACTGCCGGTCCTTCCGGAACACTTTTGGGAGGAAAAGTCCTTTCCCGACGCAGGACTTACCGTCCCTCTCGGCAGTGGGCCGTACAGGATTGCTGATTTCAAGGCCGGCCAGTTCGTGCGCTATGAACGGGTAGAGGACTATTGGGCCCGGAATCACCCGGCAAATGTGGGCAGATACAACTTTGATGCTGTCCGGTATGATTGCTACCGGGATGAAACAGTCGCTTTGGAGGCCTTCAAAGCCGGAGAGTTTGATTTTCGCCTGGAAAACACTTCCAAGAGCTGGGCCAAGGGGTATGACTGCCCGGCCCTAAAACAGGGACGGATCACAAAGGAAGAAATCAGCCACAGCCTGCCTCAGGGCATGCAGGCCTTTGCCATGAACCTGCGCCGAAGCGTGTTTCAGGACAGGAAAACCCGTCTTGCCCTGGCCTATGCATTCGACTTCCAATGGAGCAACGAGCACCTCTTCTTTGGGCAGTACACCCGAACAGCCAGTTATTTTTCCAATTCCGAGCTGGCCAGCAGCGGACCACCTTCAGAGGCCGAACTGAACATACTCGAGCCGTATCGAAAACACCTCCCGCCCGAGGTCTTTACCCAGGCCTACAGCCCGCCGTCCACCGCCGGGGACACAACTATTCGAGAAAACCTGCGCACCGCCCATGAGCTGCTTGCTCAAGCAGGCTGGCGGATGGAAAACGGTCGCCTGACAGATGCTCAGGGCCGCCCCCTGTCCTTTGAAATCCTGCTCCAATCACCCGCCTTTCAGCGGGTCTGCATCCCGTACACCAAGAACCTCCAGCGCCTGGGAATCGACGCCTCCATTCGCTTGGTGGACACATCCCAGTACATCACCCGTATGCGGGAGTTCGATTTCGACATGACCGTCGCCGTTCTGCCCCAGTCCCTGTCACCGGGCAATGAGCAGCGCTCCTACTTTCATTCCTCGGCAGCGGATATGCCCGGGAGCAACAACTACATGGGCATCGCCAATCCGGCCGTAGACGCTTTGGTGGACAAGGTCATCAGCGCGCCGGACCGGGAATCCTTGATTGTCCGGACCAGAGCCCTGGACCGGGCTTTGCTCTGGGGCCATTACCTTGTTCCCCATTGGCACACCGACGTATTCCGGGTGGCCTACTGGGACAAGCTCAAGCACCCCCACAATACTCCGCCGTATGGACTGGGACTGTATACCTGGTGGGTACAGAATGAATCAGGACCTTAACCTGCAAAGCTGAACGATGACCTCCTACATCATCCGCAGGCTCCTGCTCATTATCCCCACCCTGATCGGGATCATGACCATCAACTTCGTTGTGGTCCAGTTCGCTCCAGGCGGCCCGGTGGAGCAGATGATCGCCAAGCTTCAGGGCCAGGGCGGGCAGGCCATAGAACGAATCCAGGGCGTCAAGGAGGCCGATGTCTCCAGCTCCACCCGTGAAAGCACCTACCGGGGGGCCCAGGGCCTGAGCCCTGAGCTGATCAATGAAATCGAGGCCCTGTACGGATTCGATCAGCCAGTACTGGTCCGCTATGTGACCATGCTCAAGGATTACGCCTGCCTGAACTTCGGAGACAGCTTTTTCCGGGACCGCAGCGTGCTGCAGCTGATCCTGGACAAAATGCCGGTCTCCGTTTCTTTGGGGTTTTGGAGCACGCTGATCATCTATGCCGTATCCATCCCTCTGGGCATCCGCAAGGCCGTCCGCCACGGGTCTTCTTTTGATGTCTGGACCAGCGCAGCCATCGTCATCGGCCACGCGGTGCCTGTCTTTCTGTTTGCCCTCATGCTGATCATCTTCTTCGCCGGAGGGACCTATCTGGACTGGTTCCCCTTGCGCGGCCTGATCTCCCCCGGGTTCGACT
The DNA here is from genome assembly GCF_000620765.1 of Desulfovermiculus halophilus DSM 18834. NCBI lineage: Bacteria > Pseudomonadati > Thermodesulfobacteriota > Desulfovibrionia > Desulfovibrionales > Desulfohalobiaceae > Desulfovermiculus > Desulfovermiculus halophilus. The sequence continues at coordinate 13,263 of NZ_JIAK01000005.1, read as the reverse complement.
CTCTGTCCGTCTGGGGCAAGATCGTCGACTACTTCTGGCACCTGGCTCTGCCGGTCACAGCCATGGTCATCGGCGGATTCGCCACCCTGACCATGCTGACCAAAAACTCCTTTCTGGATGAGATCCACAAGCAGTATGTGCTCACCGCCCGGGCCAAAGGAGTCAGCGAGCGGGGGATCCTCTACGGACACGTCTTCCGCAACGCGATGCTGATCATCATCGCCGGTTTCCCAGCGGCCTTCATCAGCATGTTCTTTACCGGCTCCCTGCTCATCGAAATCATTTTTTCCCTGGACGGACTGGGCCTCTTGGGCTTTGAGTCCACGCTGCAGCGCGACTACCCGGTCATGTTCGGCACCTTGTACATCTTTACCCTTTTAGGCCTACTCACCAAATTGATCAGCGACGTGCTGTATACAGTGATCGATCCCCGGATAGATTTCGAGACCAGGGAGGGATAAGGGCATGCGCCTCACCACCCTCTCCCCCCTCAACCGCCGCCGCTGGGAGCAGTTCAAGCGCAACCGCCGTGGCTACTGGTCCCTGTATCTTTTTCTCCTCCTCTTCCTCCTCAGCATGGGAGCGGAATTCATAGCCAACGACAAGCCTCTCCTGATCTGGTACGATCACGATCTGTACTGCCCGGTGCTCTTTTCCTACCCAGAAACAGCATTCGGCGGGTTCTTCCCAACTGAAGCAGAATACCGGGACCCGGCGGTCCAGGCCATGATACAGGACAAGGGCTGGATGCTCTGGCCGCCGATACCCTTCAGCTACGATACAGTCAACTACACCATCAACCAGGCCGTGCCTGCTCCCCCCAGCTCCGAAAACTGGCTGGGAACGGACGACAACGGCCGGGATGTCCTGGCCCGGCTGATTTACGGATTCCGGATCTCGGTCCTCTTCGGGCTGGCCTTGACCGGACTGAGCTCCTTGATTGGCATAGCTGTCGGGGCGGTCCAAGGATACTACGGGGGGAAAATCGACATCCTGGGCCAGCGCTTCATTGAGATCTGGTCCGGTCTGCCGGTCTTATTTTTGCTGATTATCCTCTCCAGCTTTGTGCAGCCCAACTTCTGGTGGCTTTTGGGCATCATGCTCCTGTTCAGCTGGATGACCCTGGTGGACCTGGTCCGGGCCGAGTTTCTCCGCGGCCGGAATCTGGACTATGTGCGTGCGGCCAAGGCCCTGGGCCACCGGGACTCTACTGTCATGTTCAAGCACATCTTTCCCAATGCCATGATCGCCACCATGACCTTTCTGCCCTTTATCCTGAACGGAGCGATTACCACTTTGACTTCCCTGGATTTTCTCGGATTCGGCCTGCCGGTGGGATCGCCTTCCTTGGGTGAGCTCCTAGCCCAGGGCAAGGCCAACCTGCACGCCCCCTGGATCGGCATTTCAACCTTTGTGGTCCTGTCCTTGCTTCTCAGTCTCCTTGTCTTTATCGGCGAGGCGGCCCGGGACGCCTTTGACCCCCGGCAGAACTAAACTCCATCTGAGCCGTCACGCAATCGTATGCCCCAGCCACCTCTTTTGCATATTGAAGATCTCAGGGTCGCTTTCCATACCGGTTCGGAGTCTTTTGTGGCCGTCAACGGCGTGGACATAAGCCTTGGCAGCAAAGAAACAATGGCCCTGGTCGGCGAAAGCGGATCCGGAAAATCGGTGACCGCCCTCTCCATCCTCGGCCTGCACCACCGGCATGAGATCAGCTACCCCAGCGGACGAATCATGTTCAAGGGCAGGGACCTATTGCAGGCCAAGGAGAGTGAGCTCCGCTCCATCCGCGGCGGGCAGATAGGCATGATCTTTCAGGAGCCCCTGACTTCTCTTAATCCTTTGCACCCAGTGCACAAACAGATCAGCGAGAACATTGTCCTCCACCAGGGAGGCAGCAACTTGCAGGCCAGAGACCGCTGTCTGGAGCTGCTTAACATGGTGGGAATCGATCAGCCGGAAAAACGCATGCAGGCCTTCCCTCATCAACTGTCCGGGGGCCAGAGACAGCGGGTGATGATCGCCATGGCCCTGGCCAACGAGCCGGAGCTGCTCATAGCCGATGAACCGACGACCGCCCTGGATGTCACTGTTCAACGCCAGATCCTGGACCTTTTGGCCCGGCTGCAGGAACGCATGCACATGGCCGTGCTCTTTATCTCCCATGATTTGAGCGTTGTCCGGCATATCGCAGACAAGGTGGCGGTCATGTCCCAGGGGAAAGTGGTTGAAACCGGGACCGCGCAGGAAATCTTCCAATCCCCCAGACACGCCTACACCCGCCATCTGGTATCCTCCGAACCCAGCGGGCGTGCCGTTCCCCTGTCTTCCGGCCCAGAGCCTGTCCTGGATGTAACGAATCTGCGGGTCTGGTTCCCAATTTCCAAGGGGATCCTGAAGCGGACTGTGGATCACTTCAAAGCCGTGGACGGGGTGGATGTGGATATCAAGGCCGGGGAAAGTGTGGGCATTGTCGGTGAGAGCGGTTCAGGCAAGACCACCCTGGGCCTGGCCGTCCTTCGGCTGATCCACAGCCAGGGGAAAATACTCCTCAACGGCCGCCGTATTGATCAGCTATCCCCCAAGAAAATGCGTCCGCTGCGCAAAGACATCCAGGTGGTTTTTCAGGACCCTTTCGGCAGCCTCAGCCCGCGCATGCCGGCACAGGACATCATTGCCGAAGGCCTGGGCCTGCACAGAGGAGCAGACAAAAACGAGCAGGAAATGCTGGTCATTAAAGCCATGGAAACCGTGCATCTGGACCCCGAGTTCCGAAACCGCTACCCGCACGAATTCTCCGGCGGCCAAAGACAGCGCATCGCCATTGCCCGTGCCCTTGTCCTGCGCCCCAAGTTGATTATTCTGGATGAGCCCACTTCTTCCCTGGATCGTTCCGTGCAGGGCCAAATCATCGACCTCCTGCGCAAACTGCAGGCCGAAATGCGGCTTTCCTACCTGTTCATCTCCCATGATCTCAAGCTGGTCCGCGCCCTGTGCCACCGGGTCCTGGTCATGCGTCAGGGCCGGATCGTGGAATCCGGCCTGGCTGAAGACATCTTTACCAGCCCCCGGACCGCATATACCCGGGAGCTTTTGCAGGCGGCATTCGCCTGAGAGGTCAGCTGCCTCGATTACACATTTTGCGCTTGACGCAAAATGTGGCTCTTCGACACAAAACGTGGAATTGCATACATAAGAGTTTGCCGTCTCTTCTGTGTGCCGTAAGCGTAAGGCCCGTACATTTTCTTGGTCCCGCCAAAAGGGGGAAACCCGGCACTCACGTGCATGATAAGCTTTAGGCACACAGAAAGCAGTGACCTGCACGTGAGTAGCCGGGAGGGGGCAGGGATCCCCCTTTGGCGGGGCTTAGAAAATACCGGGCCGAAAGTGGGCACACAGAAGAGACGGCGAACGCCAAAAATCCACAGGCTACGTCGAAGAACCCAAAATATGTACTACAGCGGCTCATTCTCCACCAGATTCCATATCCCACAAGGACAGGCGGCGGCACAGAACCCGCAGCCGATGCACCGCTCCGGATCGACCACCAGCTCAAAGTCCCCGTCCTCAAAGCCATGCCTGGTAATGGCCGCCTGAGGGCAGATGGCTATGCAGATCCCGCAGTCCCGGCACGTGCCGCATGACGCGCATTCCCCGGCGCACTCCTCCACTCCGGAAAGACTCGTCCGCCGCGGATCAAAGTACTCCAGGGTGATCCGGCTGCGATCAATCATCGGCCGGTCCACATCTTCCGGATCCTTCGTCCCGGACCGGAAGCGGGCGTCAAGGGTCCGGGCGACTGTCCGTCCGGCTCCAATGGCGTCGGTGATCAGCCCGGGCCTGACCGCATCCCCGACAGCAAAAACCTTGGGGTCAGCGGTTTGATAGGTGGCGTCCACGCGCACGAATCCGTGCTCAAGATCCGCGCTGTCCGGAAGGAATCCGGTCTCCAGCTGATCACCCACGGAGACGATCACAGTATCTGCGGGCAAAAATTCCCCATCAGTCAGCTCTATCCCGTCTGCTCGAACTTCCTTGACATGCACCGGCCAGCGGAACGTAGCTCCCGCAGCCTCTGCCGCCCTGCGTTCCTCCCCAAAGGACGCAGGTTCCTGGATATCCAGGAGGGTGACCTCCTCCGCTCCCAGCCTGGCTGCTTCAGTTGCTGCGTCGCAGCCCACATTTCCGGCCCCGATGATCACCACCTGTTTGCCCGGACTGGCTGTATCCTCCTGAGCCCGGCGCAGAAATTCCAGGGCCGAGACCAGATGTTCCTTGCCCGGCAGTGGAAGTACCCTGGGTTCGTGGGCTCCGACAGCCACGACCAACGCGTCGTACTCCTCCCGCAGCCGGTCCACCTGGTCCTTGCTCAAGGGATGCTGCAAATGAATGGAGGGCAAGACCTCCCGGATCCGTTCCAGCTCGTGGTATAACACCTTGTGCGGAATACGCGAGCCGGGTATGACCTGACTGATCTTGCCCCCCAGGCTCCCTCCCCGATCGAAGACAACCGGCTCATGCCCCAGCAGACGAAGCTGCCAGGCCACGGACAGGCCCGCCGGACCGGCTCCGAGCACAGCCACCCGGGCACCGGACAACGGGGGCAGCTGGGGAGCCTTGGCCTCCAGACTGGCCCGGCCCAGCTGAGCCACATCCACTGCCGGGATCTGCTGTCCGGCCCGGGTGCAGCTCTGCATGCACAGATTGGGGCAGAGATAGCCGCAGACAGTGGCCGGAAACGGGGTGTAGGACAGGGCCAGATCAACAGCCTCGTCAACCCGTCCTTCGCGCACCAGACGCCAGCGTTCCTGGACCGGTATGCCGGTTGGACAACTGGCCTCGCACGGGGCGGCAAAGACCCGGTTCTCCCACACCGGCACGTACCGCCGCAGATCTCCGGTGGTAATGACTGGAATCGTCGAGCGGTCGTCCCTGCTTATGTCCCCGATCAAACCGCCCTGGCCCAACTCCCGGTCCCAGACCGTGGTCCTGAACGAACCCATTCCCGGCCGGGGCAAACCCCTTTTTTCCTCGGGCGTCCTGGCCCGCAGACACTGCCATTGTTCCCGGCGAGCAAGCTCTGAATACAGATCTTCCTGCTCAATCCGTTGGACAAAAAGCTGCAGACCAGCGGTCAGCCAGTTCCAATCCTGGTCCGAAACCGCTTCCAGCACCGCATCAGGCCGGCTGTATCCCTGATGGGGGCCCCGAAAGAATATCTTGCCCCCGACCATGCCCACACAGGGCCGATACCCGAGGATGTTCTCCGGATTCTGGGGCTGATACCCGCAGATCACGGCGATGCCTCCGGCCATGAACTCGGCGAAATAGTCGCCGACCGAGCCCAGGACCCAGAGTTCGGGTGGATCGAACCGGGGATTGTGCTTGGTCATGGTCATGCATCTGGCCCCGGTGTTTCCCGCCACCAAGATCCGGCCTTGGGCCATGGCATTGGCTGTGCCGTTGCCAACGTGGCCGTGCACCACAATCTCCGCCCCGGCGTTCAGCCAGCCCACATCGTCTGAGGCATTGCCCATGACCTCAATATGCGTGTTGGCAAAGCCCATGGATCCCACCCGCTGCCCCGGCGGACCGATGATGGTGATCTGCACCTGTTCCCGCCCTGCGGACCACAGTCGTCCCCCGATGCCGTGATGGCCCATGGCCTCCACCTGCAGGTGGCGGTGCCCATGCCGTACTGCCTCTTGTATCCTTTCCTCCAGGACCCGGGACTCAATCCGGCGGCCCTGTTCCTTGCCTGAAATGCGCTGCCATGTATCGCTCATCATTGTACTGACCTCACACCACATACCGTATTTGCAGCCGCTGGGCTATGTTCGGGTCATCAATCCCCAGGGCGTCGGACATGCCTATGGGCAGGGAGGTGGATCTGCCCAGAGGGGCCACGATCTTGCGCAGCTCTGTATCAAAAGACAAAAAGAGATCCACCACCCGCTCAGCCACCTTTTCCGGGTCCAGACGGCGATACAGTCGGGGATCCTGGGAGGTGATCCCCTTGGGGCACAGGCCGATGTTGCAGATGTTGCACCGGTCAGTCTCCGAACCCAGACATCCAGCCCCGGCCTGCATCACGTACTTGCCGATCTGCACCCCGCTGGCTCCGAGCATGATCAAAGCCGCGGCATTGGCCGCCAGATTGCCCCGCTTGCCCACCCCCCCGGCGGCAAACAGGGGGATTTCGTTCTGCTTGCCCAGCTTGACCAGGTTCAGGTAGCAATCTCGCAGATTGCTGGCGATTGGGTGCCCCATGTGGTCCATGGACACATTGTAGGCCGCCCCTGTCCCCCCGTCTTCACCGTCAATGGCCAGCCCGGCCGCGTAATCGTTCCTGGTCAGGTTGTTCAATACAGCCAAGGCGGTCGAGGTAGCGGAGATCTTGGGATAAACCGGGACTCGAAACCCCCAGGCCATGGACATGGACTGGATCATTTTGGCCACCGCTTCTTCAATGGAGTACTTGGTCTGGTGCGTCGGCGGGCTGGGCAGGCTCACCCCGGGGGGCACCCCCCGTATAGCTGCGATCAGCCTGTTCACCTTGTACCACATCAAAAGCCCTCCGTCCCCGGGCTTGGCCCCCTGTCCGTACTTGATCTCCACAGCACAAGGGTCTTCGGTCATTTCCGGCAGGGCGTGAATGATCTCGTCCCACCCGAAATATCCGCTGGCGATCTGCAGGATCACGTATTTCAAGAACCTGGACCTGAGCAGCCTCGGCGGACACCCCCCTTCGCCTGTGGCCATGCGCACCGGCATGCCCAGCTCCTCGTTCAGATAGGCCACCCCCATCATCAATCCTTCCCACATGTTCGGAGACAGGGCTCCAAAGGACATGGAGCCAATGATCAAGGGATAGATCTCCCGCACCGGCGGGGTCCAGCTGTTCTCTTTCCAGGCCGCAATCTGCTCCTCCGGAGAAAGGACCCTGCCCAGCAGGGTGCGAAGCTCAAACTCGTGCCGGCCGGCGTCCAGGGCCGGGTCTGTGAGCATGGAGATGCGGGTGAACTTGATCCGGTCCAAAACACCTTCCGGCACATTCCGCCGTCCGCCTCTCCGCCTTGGCTGCCCGCCGCGATTGACATGAAACCTGAGCTTGTCCGCCTCGTCCGATCGATAGGGCAAAATGGCGTCATTGGGGCAGACCTGGGCGCACATGGCGCACCCGACGCAGGCATAGGCGGGATCTATCCGCTGCCGGATGCCGTGATACACGCTGTGGGCCGTGCTTGGTGAATGCCCCAAGCTCAGATCAGCCTGCACCGAACGCTTGCGGAATACGCCCAGCTCAATGGCCTGCACCGGACAAACCGCAGTACACCTGCCGCACAGGGTACAGCGCTCCTTGCTCCAATGCACCTGCCAGGGGAGATCCTTGATGCTTAATGAACTCGGGACAAGGGATCCAGTTGCGAGCATATGCGAACCTCCTGGCGCTCACGGCTGATGATAGCGGTGTCCAGATGCATGGGCTGAAACGTCCTGTGCTGATCTGCGTCCGGAATCACGGCATCCACACCGCAGATCTCCGAGGACAGGGCGTAGTATCCCGGCTTCCCCCCCACCACACCAGGGCGCAGCTTCTTCCTGTCCTGGACCATGAACAGCGACTTGTCCGGCAGGCAGCCGATAACGCAGTTGGGCCCGTCGATGATCAACCGCCGGCAAATCTGCTTCAGCCGGCGCAGGAAATCCGCGTTTGGATGTCCGCGCAGATCGTCCTCCTGCAAGGGGGTGATGATGTGCTTGTAGGCTTCCGGCTTAAGCCCTAGGCTGTTTAGCAGGTAATGCATGATGTGGGTAAAGACCTCGGAGTCGGATTCATAGCCCATGTACCCGGCAAAGCCCCGGGAGCTCAAGAACTCCTTGATGGGGACAAAGGCTGTGTTCTCCCCATTGGTCATGCTGGCCACTCCCTGAATGAAAAAGGGGTGGCAGGCGTAGAGATTGATGGCGTAGTTGGTGTTCTGCCGTCCCTGGGCCAGAATCACCCTGGCCTGCAGTTCCTCGTGGTCCAGATGCAGATACTCGGCCACCTCATAAGGGTCTCCGATCTCCTTGACCATAATCACATCCGGCCAGAAGCTGAACACGATCATGTCCTTGTGCTCCTCCCCCATTTGGCGAAGGGTGAGCCGGATGGTGAGCAGCCGGTGCTCAATCTCTGACTGGGACAGCTCTTCCCAGTTTTCAGGATAATCATAGGCCCGAATGAGGTACATATCCCGCTTTGGGACCCCGGAAGGCGGCTCCTTGGCCACTTTGAAGCCCAGGCGGTACTTGGTCTTGAATCCGATGTTCATCATGTACTGGTCCAGGCGCTTCAGGCCGTCCTGGCTGAAGATCCCGGACAATATGGGCGCCCCCTTGAAATATTCAAAGGGTCCACCCAGATCGGTGAGCATGATTCCCACCCCGGAGCCGTCGTGTCCCTCGCGCATGGCGTCCATGGCCTGGATGGCCGTCATTGGCGACTGCGGCTCCTGACTGGTGAGGGCAAATAACCGGCACATAGTCTTTCCTCCTCCACTACACACACATCCTTTCCCACATCTTTCGAATCTCTCGTCTGCCCACCTGAATATCGCTCCATTCCCGGATGGAGGTCCCAGCCTTCCCCGGCGGCCACAGCCCGTTTTCTTGCAGCCGGATGAACGTATCCCGGCTGATCAGGGGCCAGGCCTGATTGGTCAAAAGTTGCAGCCGGAGCTCCAGGCTGCGCAGAGCAACATACCACTTGCGCAGTGCGTCCAGGTGCAAAGTTGAAAGCCCGGCTTCAGGACCGAGCATGTCAATCAGGTCAATGACCCCCAGGGCCCGCATCTGTCTCCCACCTCGGGTCAACTGCACTCCCTGAATCAGGAATTCCACGTCAGCAAGTCCCCCCGGACCCAGTTTGAGATCCAGGGTTGACCGTGTCTCCCTGCTCCGCTCCACCTCCATACGCTGTCGGAGCTGGCATAGTCTGGGCCAGACCGCCTCTCTGGCTCTGGGTTTGGCACATATCTCCCCTGCCTCTTCCTCCAGCTGCTGCCCCAGACTGCTGTTTCCTCCCACCGCCCGCATGCGCAGCAAGGCTTGGATCTCCCAGACGTCCGCCTCCCGGTGGTAATACCCCAACCACCTGGAAACGCTGACAATAAGCGGGCCATAGGTCCCAGAGGGCCGGATTTGAGCATCAACCACATAGCCGGGCCCTTCCTGCAGGGGAGTGCTTACCATGCGCATGAAGCGCTGGATGAGCTTGACCATCCGAGCCGGGATTTGGTCTGTATCCTGTTCAAGGGCACAGACAAACATCAGATCCACATCGGACAGATACCCCATCTCCCGGCTTCCCAGCTTGCCCAAGCCCAGAACAGCAATCGGCAGCTTGAGATCCGGAACATAGTGGCTGACAACGGCCTCCCACGTGGCTTGAATCGTCCAGTCGGCCAGGGCGGTCAATTCCTCTTCCGCCCCGGCCGGGCCGAACCAGCCCCGCAGATCGTTGACCACGATTTCCAGCATCCGCTCATTTTTCAGTCTGCGAATCCACTCCAGTCTCTGTTCATAACCCCGTTCCCGATGCACAATGCTCCAGGCCCTGTCCGCCCAGAGAGGATCCGGTCCGGAGAGCTCATTCTCGGGCAGGCCTTCAAGCAGGCTGGGTTGGTGCAGCAGCAGGGAGGATACGAACCGGGAAACAGCAGTGGCGTACATGACGTGTTCCAGCCACCACGGGGCCCGGTTCAGCAAAACCGTCAAGCCGGGCCGGACACCGGCCTTATGCAGCAGCTCGCCGACCCGGATGCTCCAGGCATTGCCGTCCCCCTTGTCCCCGGTTTTTTCCAGACGGCTAGCGGCTGCCTGGACAGCCTTGCGGACTTCCCGGCGAAATGGAGGACAGGACACTATGTCCTCGGCCATGCGTGCCCCCCAGCTCCCGGCCTCTTCCCCGGGGCCCGGATCCTGAACACTGGCTGAGGGGCGGAAAAGGGCACTGAAGTGGGAGTGCACCTCGTCGCGCACCTCCTGCAGCGTTCGGGACAGCTCTGCACCGGACGAAAATCCGAGGACCGCGGCCAATCGATCCATATCCTGGTCAGACCGGGGCAGGACATGGGTCTGCCGATTGCTCTCCAGCTGCACCCAGTGTTCTGTTCTTCGAAGCAGAATATAGGCAGAGGACAGGGAATCTGCCGCTTCCCTGGGCATGAGCCCCAGACTGGTCAGCACCTGGAGGCAGCGCAAGGTGTTCGGCTCGTCAAGCCCGGGATGACGTCCGCCGTACACAAGCTGCATGGACTGGACCACAAACTCTACTTCCCGGATCCCGCCCACTCCCAGCTTGAGGTTAAAAGGGGCGTCTTCCCTGCCCCGGGCCTCATCCAGGACGTGATCGCGCATCGCCTTGAGCTCGTCCAGGGCCTGAAAGTCGAGAAAGCGACGGAAAACAAAGGGTCGAATCTGATCCAGGAAGCTGTTGCCGATGCCCCGCTGACCGGCGACAGGTCTGGCCTTGAGCAACGCTTGGCGCTCCCAGGACCGGCCATGGATCTGATAGTGATTCAGGGCTTGATCCACTGAGACCACCATCTCTCCCTCCCTGCCTCCCGGCCGCAGGCGCATGTCAACGATAAACACCCGATCTCCGCCGACCTGTTCGGACACAAGCCGAATCAAGGCCTGACTCAACCGGCGCAGGACCGGTTTGTATCCGCCTTGTCCGGCTCCACCCTGTCTAGAGAGGTCATGCACAAACATCAGATCGATGTCGGAGACAAAATTGAGTTCATCGCCGCCCAGCTTGCCCAGCCCCAGGACCCCGAGGTGCCCCGCCCCCTTGTGCAGTATGTCCGGATCCAGGGCGGAAGCATCCGTCCATAGATCCGGCCTGGAGTCGAGCAGGTGCAATCCTGCCTGCAGACAGGCCCGGGCCAGATCGCCGACCTGGGAGACGACCTCGGAGAAATCGGCCAGCCCGAAGGCGTCCCGTCCGGCCAAGCGGGCGAAATGCCGCTGCTTAAATGCCCGGAAGGCGAGGGCCACATCTGTAAAGGTCGCACACTGGGTGCAGCTCTGGTGAAGCTCCCGATACAGCTCAGGAAGAGGAACCTTGCGCCACAGGGCGCGCTTGTGCATCAGCCAGTGCACGAGCTCCTCGTTGTGCAGCAGCCTGGCCAAATACCGGGACCCTGTCCGCAATCGGTCCAAATCCGGAGTGGTGGGCTGCTGTGTTCTCATCCTTCCCCATCTGTTGGCAGGCAAAAAAAGGGAACTGCCCGGATGGCCGTTCCCTGTATGCTTCTGATTTCCATTCCAGCCCTTGGACCCAGCAAACGTCACAATCCACAGGCTGGGTCGAAGCCCCCCGGGTCATATGTCGTAATAGAGCATGAACTCGTACGGATGGGGCCGCAACCGGACCGGGTCGACCTCACTGTTTCGCTTGTACGTGATCCAGGCCTGGATCACGTCTTCAGTAAAGACATCCCCCTGGCACAAGAACTCATGATCCTCTTCCAGTGCAGCCAGGGCCTCGTCCAGAGACCCGGGGGTGGATGGGACGTTTGTGAGCTCTTCCGGGCTCAGGGAATAAATGTCCTTGTCCAGAGGCTCTCCTGGATCGATACGCTTTTCTATCCCGTCGATGGCGGCCATGAGCATAGCGCTGAAGGCCATATAGCCGTTGCACGACGGATCCGGAAAACGGATCTCGATCCGCTTGGCCTTGGGTGAATCGGAGTACATGGGTATCCGCAGGGCCGCACTCCGGTTTCGGCTGGAGTAGGCCAGGTTGACCGGGGCTTCGTAACCTGGGACCAGCCGCTTGTAGGAATTCGTGGTCGGATTGGTCAGGGCGCACAGGGCCTTGGCGTGTTTAAGCACTCCGCCCACGGCGTGCATGGCCATTTCGCTTAACCCCGCGTACTGATCTCCGGCGAACAGGGGCTCTCCGTCCTTCCAGATGGACAGGTGGGTATGCATGCCTGACCCATTGTCCCCGAACAAGGGCTTGGGCATGAATGTCACCGTTTTGTTGTGCGACCGGGCCACATTCTTGATGATGTACTTAAACCACATCAGCTGATCGCCCATGGCCACCAACGGGGCAAAGCGCATATCGATCTCCGCCTGTCCGGCGGTAGCCACCTCGTGGTGCTGGCATTCGACACGGATCCCAAGATCCTGCATCTGCAGAACCATTTCGTTTCGCATGTCGTTTAAGGAATCCGTGGGGGGAACCGGGAAATACCCTTCTTTGTGCCGCGGTTTATAGCCCAAGTTCGGCCTTTCATCCCGGCCTGTATTCCAAATCCCTTCAGATGAATCTATGGAATAGAACCCGAAATTGGATGCCGAGTCATAGCGGATATCGTCAAAGATGAAGAACTCCGCTTCTGGACCGATAAAGGCGGTATCTCCAATACCGGTGAACCTCAAATACTCCTCGGCCTTCTGGGCGATATATCTGGGATCCCGGGAGTACTTTTCCTTGGTCACCGGGTCGACGATATTCCCGATCAAGGTCAAAGTGGGCACCTTGGTGAATGGGTCCATCAAGGCTGTGCTCGGATCCGGAACCACCAGCATGTCGCTGGCGTTGATGGGCAGCCATCCGCGGATGCTGGATCCGTCGAAACCAAAGCCGTCCTCAAAGGAACTTTCGTCAAACTCGCTCATGGGGATGGAAAAGTGCTGCCAGATTCCCGGGAAGTCCAAGAACCGGAAATCCACCATTTTTGCCCCCTGCTCTTGAGCAAAGCTCACCACCTCTTTCGGGGTCATAGGATGCCTCCTTCATACATGTGCATCAATAATTGCTAAAGATAGCTAAGCAAGGAACATGCCACATTAAGCAGCACTGCATCCCCCATCTCTGGGAGAATCTTGCGTGCTTTGCCCCCCCTGTCATTGACCACCCCAATGGAGCCACCCATGATCGGCTAATCGGGCCACCCTATGATCGCCCTAATGGGGCCAGTTTTAAGTGGCCATCTTGAGGTTGCGAACCCCCCATTTTTTAGGCTGATTTTTGGCTTTTTTCCACCTCTTTTTTGAGAGCTTGGTTTGGCTTTGGTTTCCTGTAGCTGGGCCCATCCAAATAGACCAGGTAGGCATCATGCCGGAGTCTATCGATGGTAGCTGATCCCAAAAGCTTGTTTTCAAAGGCCCGGTCCCATTCCTGGAAATCAAGGTTGCTTGTAATGATGGTGGATGCATGTTCATATCTTTGGGCCACGAGATCGTGCAAGTCTTCGT